>JAJYVM010000007.1 GCA_021792015.1 Bacillota bacterium
GATCGCCCGCCAGCTCGTGGAGGCGCTGCTCGACTCGGGTGTGCGGGTGCTCATGGTCACCCACCTCTTCGATCTGGCGCAGGGGCTGTTCGGGGGGACGGGCACCCGCGCCCTCTTCCTGCGGGCGCAGCGGGAGCCGGATGGGCTGCGGACGTTTCGCGTCGTGCCGGGTGCGCCCCTGCCGACGAGCCACGGGCAGGACCTGTACACGCAGATCTTCGGCCCGCAGGGGTAGCAGGGGGGGCTCAAGACATCGCGGGCGGGCCCGGCCCCGGAGACGGCCGGCACCCTGGTCCACCGTGGGGGGGCCGCAGTTGGATCGACGCAAGCTCTGTCTCTTCGTCCTATCTCGGCCATGGGCCTGCTGGGCCGCCTCAGTTACGAGATGCTCCGTTCCCCGGTCACGCCCCTGTACGAAGAACAGCGCCGCCCGCTTCGCCGCGACCGGCCGGCAGGTCAGCCGGCGCTGCGCATGTCTGCGCGCAGGTGGGCGATGCGCGAGGTCAGCGCGCCAAGCCGCATCTGGAGAACCATGTTGTCGTGCTCGAGGGTGAACAGCTTGTAGTGCAGGGACGCTCGCCGCGCGCCCAGCGCGTGCGCAGCCAGCCGGAGGGCCAGCTCGAGCGCGTCGGGCTCAACGCCGGCGACCTCGTCCTCGTAGCGGAGTTCGGCCAGGCCCCAGTGACAGGCTGTCCGCAGCCGCTCGGTCGCGGGCGCCTCAGGCGGCAGGCTCTCCGACAGGAGCGCCTGCGCCCGGCCCACGGCGGATGCCTCCGGCTCGCGGCGCTCGGCCAGCAGCCCCGCCTCGCCCTCCAGGGCGGCTTCGAGCGCCTCGAGCGTCCGTTGGGCGGCGGCCAGGTTCTCAAACCGCCGGAGCGTCTCCTGGAGGCTGACGGCAGTCTCCAGGTACTGGCGGTGCCTCGCCGCCAGGTCAGGGAACCGCCCCCGCACGCCGCTGCCGTACGCGGCCAGCTGCTCTGTCAGCTCGTCGGCCGGCCAGCGCCGGTCCTCGGCCAGCCGGGCCGCCAACGCCGCGCTCTCAGACCCGATCAGCGCCTCAAGCGCCCGCATCGCCTGCATCTGCGGACCCTCCCCGGGAAAGCAAAATGGCTCCCACCGCACTGCGTCGGTAGGAGCCATCAGCGCATATCGCGCATTTCCCGGCCGGAGCGGCCGCGGGCGGGCTCCATCGCCCTGCCCCCAACTTACCCGGGGGGATCGAGACTGGTCAAGTCGGCAGGCCGGTCCCAGGCGATGCGACGTTCGGCTCACTCGCTGCGCCATTGGCACACCGGCGGGTATGGCCCGTCCGCCGGCGGCCCCGGCGCGGTTGCCGGGCAGCCGCGGGGTCCCGAGGCGGCCCGCCGTGGCCCAACGGGATGACAAAATGCTGGCGGCATTCGGCGGCGCAGGGCACGGGCCGGCGCCCGCGCGGCCGCGCGCTTGACGGGCGCTGGCACCGATGTGTAGCTTAGTGGTCGGGCTCCAACAACCGACAAATACGGGCGATGGAGTTCGCCCCCGGTGTGCGGCCGGAACCGCCGTTTGGCTGATGACTCCTGGGACCGTGTCCCAGGAGTCTTTTTTGGGCTTGCAGGGGGAATGCTGGATGCCGCTGGTCCTGGCCCAGGCCGTCGCAGTGGCGTTCGTCTTGCTTCTCTCGCCACTTTATCGCGGCGTCCTCGAGCGCCTGCGCGCCCGCGCCGCCTTCCGCGTCGGGCCTCCGATCCTCCAACCCTATCGCGATCTGCGCAAGTGGCTTCACAAGGAGACCGTCCGCAGCCAGTCCGCGAGCTGGCTCGCCGCCACGGCGCCCCTCGTGTACTTCCTGGCCCCCATCACCGTCGCGATCCTGATTCCGGTGCTCACCGCCTTCCCGCTGCCGCTGGCCTTCATGGGCGACATGCTGGGCGGCGGCTTCATCCTCTCCGGCGGCGGCTTCTGGCTCCTGCTCGCGGCGCTCGACGCCGGCAGCCCCTTCTCGGCCCTCGGCGTGAGCCGCATCCGCCTCGTCGGCGTCTTCACGGAGCCGCTGGTCGTCCTCGCCGTGTTCGCCGCGGCGGCCGTCGGCCGCGCCACGATACCGTTCGTCGTCAACGTGCAGATGGGCTCGCTCCTCTGGCGCTGGTCACCGGCCCACCTGCTGTTGCTCGTGGCCTGGTTCCTCTTCGTGGTGGCCGAAACCGGCCGCATCCCGGTCGACAACCCGACCTCGACCCAGGAGCTGTCACTGATCGACCCCGCCCGGCTCTTCGAGGCGTCGGGGACAGACCTGGCGCTCTACGAGTGGGGCGGCTGGATGAAGTTCATGGTGCTGGCCATCATCGGCGTGAACGTCATCGCGACGCCGTGGGGCCTGGCGCCCGCCGTGACGGTGGCCGGCCTCGGCCTCGCCATCCTGGCGACGGCGCTGAAGCTGCTCATCTTCGGGGTCGTCATGATCCTGTTCGAGGTCTCCTTTGCGAAGCTGCGCCTGCTGCGCATCCCGGAGTTCCTGGCGGCGTCGGCCCTGGTGGCGCTGCTGGCCGGGGTCGCTGCCCTGGCGCTCGGGTAGGGGAGGGAAGCGGCCTTGTCAAGCGGCGTGGAGCTGGCCTCCGCCGCCGTGCTGCTCCTGCTCGTCGTCCTGGCCGTGATGGCCCGGACGGCGCCCGCCGGTGTGACCGTCTACGCCTGGGCGGCCCTGCCCCAGGCCGCGGTGGCCGCCGCCCTCGCCGCGTCCGGCGGTGGCGCCCTGCTCTGGGTCGACGCCGCCCTCATCCTGGCCGTCAAGGGCCTGTGGGTCCCGAGCCTGCTGCGCCGCAGCCTGCCGGTCCCGGACCGCCACGGCTACGGGTTGGCGGCCAGCATGTCGCCGCCCATGCTCCTTGGGGGAGCCGTGGTGGCGGCCCTGCTCGGGCTGCGCCTCGGTGTCCTGCTCGGCCCGGCCGCGGGTGAGGCGTTGGGACTTGGCCTGGCCGCCATCCTGCTTGGCTTTGGCATCCCGGCGGTCCGCTCCGAGCTCTGGGCTCAGACCGTCGGCATCCTGCTCGGAGAAGCGGCCCTGGTGCTCACCGCGCTCGTCCTGGCCGGCGACCTGGGTCCCACCGCTGAGATCCTGTCCTTTGCCGAGGTCATTCTTTTGGCTGTCGTCCTCGGCGCCGTGGTGCGGGCCGTCCGCGATGTCCACGGCGTGGCCGACGTCCGCCGGCTCGGGAGGCTCCGCGGGTGAGCGCCGCATCGCTCTGGCCCCTCGCCGTACCCGCGCTGGCCCTCCTGGTCACCGTCGCGCAGCGCGACGTGCACCGGATCGCGACCGTGGCGCGCGCCACCGCCCTGGTCCTGTGGGCGCTGGCCATCTGGGCCCTGCTGAGCCGCCCGCTCGGCCTCTGGGATCCCCTGGCCCTGTGGTTTCTGCTCATGGTGCTCGTCCTGACCGGCTTCTGCCTCATGGTTTCCGCGCAGTACGTCGAGGCGGAGGTGGCCCAGGGCGAGCTGACCGCGGCTCAGGCCCGCCGCTACTTCCTGCTCTTCCAGGGCTGCGTGCTCAGCCTGCTGACGATCGGCGCCGCCTCGAACTACTTCGTGGTGTGGGCCGGCGTCGAGGGCACGACGCTGACGACGATCCTCCTGGTGGCCATGCCGGGCGGACGCGCCGTCGAGGCGGCGTGGAAGTACATCGTCATCACGGGCATCGGCGGCCTGCTGGCCCTGCTCGGGACCGTGTTCGCCCTGCACGGGGCGCAGATTCCCCTGAACGTGACCGGCTTCGCGCTGGCGCCCGCGCCTGTCGCCGGCCCCGCGGCCCTCGCCGTCCAGATCGGCTTCTGGCTGGCGCTGGTCGGCTACGGGAGCAAGGCCGGCCTGGTCCCCTTCCACACCTGGCTGCCCGATGCCCACAGCGAGGCCCCCGCGCCGGTCTCGGCCGTGCTGTCGGGCGTCAAGCTGGCCGGCGGCGTGTATGCGCTCCTGCGCCTGCTGGCCCTCACCGACTCCGCCGTCGGACCGCTCTGGCCGCACCGCATGCTGATCATCATCGGGCTCTTGACCCTGGCCCTGGCGGCCGGCGCCCTGGCCGGCCAGCGCGACCTCAAGCGCCTGCTGGCGTACTCCAGCATCGAGCACATGGGCCTGATCGTCCTGGGCGCCGGCTTCGGCGGCCTCGCTCTGGCGGGCGCCCTGCTGCACATGTGGACCCACGGCCTCGGCAAGACCGGCCTCTTCTTCAGCGCCGGCAACGTCCGCCTGCGCTTTCACAGCACGTCGGCGCCATCGGTGCGCGGCGTGCTGCGCGCCATGCCCCTCACCGGCGCGGCCCTCGCCCTCGGTGCCTCGGCCATTGTGGGCCTGCCCCCGTTCGGGCTGTTCTGGAGCGAGTGGCTTCTGCTTCTGGGCGGCGTCCGCGCCGGCTATGCCGTCTGGGTGGCGGTGGCCGTCGCGCTCCTGCTGGCCGCCTTCCTCGGCATCGGCCTGCGCCTGCCCGCGCTCCTGCTCGGCGCGCCGCCCAAGGAAGCGCTGCCCGCCGAGGGCGCCGTGCGCGAGGGTGCTGGCTCCACCTGGGTGCTGGGGCTGGAACTGGCGGCGCTGACCGTCGTGGGCCTGGCGCTTCCCGCCGCCCTGCACAGCGTCTGGCTGAGCGCCGTTCGCCTCGGGGGAGGGTAGCCCAAGATGGCCATCACCCGGAGTGCTCCGGCGGATGTCCTCGTGCCGGCCCCCGTGGCTGCCGCGGACTTTGGCGACGCCGTCGCGGCGGCCCTGGGGCAGGGCGACCGCCTGCTGACCCTGTGCCGCCTGCCCGGCGGGGAGGTCGGTGCCGTGTGCGACGCGCCGGAAGGGGTCCGCGGCTGGCGCGCCGCCGGCGACGGCCCGCTCGGCCGGCCGTCCGCCAGCGGCGTGGTGGCCGCCCTGCACGACGAGGCCCGCCTCGAGGCGGAGGGCGTCGAGTGGTCCACGCCCGCGCCCCAGGTGCGCGTGCACGGCGCCGGCGTCTTCACGTTCCCCCTTGGCCCGGTGCGCGCCGACGTCGCCGAGTGCGCGGCCTGGCGCCTCTTCGTCATGGGTGACGAGGTCCTCGGCCTGCACATGGGCTTTGGCTATAAGACCCGCGGCATGGAGCGCGCCATGGCGGAAGCCGGCCCGGAAGCCGGCGTCCTCTTAGCCGAGCGCGTCACCGCCACATCCGTCGTCGCCCACGCCGTCGCGTACGCGCAGGCATGGGAGGCGGCCCTCGGTATCCCGCCGTCGCCGGGCGCCGTGGCCTGGCGCGGGGTTCTGGCCGAGCTGGAGCGCCTGCACAGCCACCTGGGCGACCTGGCCACGCTGGCCGCATCGACCGGCCTGCCCGTGGCGCAGGCCGAGCTCATCCTCCTGCGCGAGCAGATGCTCCGCCTCAACCAGGACGTGACGGGCCACCGTTACCTGCGCGGCGTCGTCGGCGTCGGCGGCCTCCGCCGCCGCCCGGAGCGCGGCGCCCTCGCGCCCGCCCGCCTGACGGACATGCTGGCCACCTTTGCCGCCGTCATCGACGAGCTCGATGGCTCCACCTCGTTCCTGGACCGCCTGCACGGCGCCGGCCGCATCCCGGCCGCCTGGGCCGCGGCGGTCCAGCCCGTCGGTCCCGTCGGCCGCGCCGCCGGGGTGCCCTACGACGTCCGCACCGATCGCCCGTACGGCCCGTACCTCCGTGGCGCCCCGGCCCCCGCCCTCGAGACGGATGCCGACGCCTGGGCCCGCTACCGGGTCCGCGTCAGGGAGGTCGAGGCATCCGTCGCCTGGCTGCTGGAACGGCTGCGCTCGCCCCGTGCCCTGGACGAGGGCCCCGTTGTCCCGTCCCAGTCCCTGCCCGCGCACCCGGTCTCCGGGGCCGGCGCGACCGCCATGGCCCTGGGCCGCGCCGAGGGCCCGCGTGGCGAGGTCTGCTACCTTGTGTCGCCCGCCGGCGCCTGGGTGCGCGTCCGCCCCGCCTCGGCCGTGAACTGGGCCGTCCTGCCGCCCGCCGTCGCCGAGAACAACGTGATGCAGGATGTCCCCATCATCGACGCGAGCTTCGGCCTCTCCGTGGCCGCCATGGACCGGTAGGGGGTGCCCGATTGGCCATCGTGTACAGGCGCTGGTGGCGGGCCCTGCGCGGCCCCCGCACGACGAGCTTCCCGTGGCGGCCGTCCCCGGAGCTTTTCCCGCCCGGCAGCCGGCCCGCGGAGGTCCTCCAGGCGCCGCCGCCGGGCCTCCTCACGCGCTCGCTCGCCATCCGCCAGATCGACGTCGGCTCGTGCGGCGGCCCCGAGGCGGAGCTGTCCCTGCTGACCTCGCCGACGTACGACATCAGCCGCTTCGGGTACTCGTTCACCCCGTCGCCGCGCCACGCCGACCTGCTGCTGGTGACGGGCAGCCTCCAGGAGGCGATGATTCCGGTCCTGCGGCAGACGTACGAGGCCATGCCGGAGCCGCGGCGTGTGGTGGCGATGGGCTGCTGCGCCGCCGCCGACTGCCCGCTGCGCCCCGCCGCGGCCGCCACGGCCGACCTGCGCAAGGTCGTCCCGGTGCATGTTTGGGTGCCAGGATGCCCACCGGCACCAGCGGCCATCATCGCGGGCCTGTTCGCGGCGGTGGGCCGGGAGGCCCCGGGTCTGAAGGAGTGGGTGAAGGGCCGATGATCGCCTGGCTGCTGCCCATTCCGGCCCTGGCGGCTTCGGTGGTCGCCGCGACTTCGCGCGGCGCCCGCGCGGCCCGCGCTTCGGGCTGGCTGCTGGTGCTTTCTGCCGTCCTGCTCGGCGCCTGGGCCCTGCAGTCGCTGACCGGCCCCTCTCCCACCCTCACCCTTGTCCTCCCGGCCCCGTTCGGCAGCCTCGGCTTCAGCCTCCAGGGCCTGGGCGGGTGGTGGGCGCTGCTGGCGGCGACCCTCCTGGCTGCCGCGGGCCTGGTCCGCGCCGGCGGCTACGGTCCCGGCGGCGCCGGCACGGTGCTGCTGGAGCACGCCCTGTTGGTGGCCGTGGCCTGGTTTCTGGCCAGCCGGAGCCCGCTTGGCCTGCTGGCCGGCTGGGAGGCCATCTCCGCCCTCGGCTACGTGCTGGTCGTGCGCGACCGCCTGCGCGTCCGCCGCGCCGCCTGGGCCCTCCTGGCCGTCTCCGAGCTCGGCAGCGCCATGCTCTTTTTTGCCCTGGTGCTCATGGGCGGGGCGGCCGGGATCCCCCTGTTCGGCGCACCCCTGCTGCTGGCCCTGCTGGCCCTCGCGGCCTTCGGGGCCAAGGCCGGCCTCTTCCCCCTGCTGATCTGGGTGCCGTTCGCGGAGCCGGAAGCCAACGGCGACGTGGCCGGCCTGCTGTCCGGCCTGCTGACGGCCGTCAGCGTGGCGGGCTTTCTCATGGTCGCCCACCTGGTCGCCGCGCCCGCCCTGCCGCTTGGCATCATCACGGCCGCCCTCGGCCTGCTGGGCGCCGCCGGCAGCGTCGTCATGGGCCTGGTGGAGCCGGACGCCAAGCGGGTGCTGGCCTACGGCACCCTGGAGGCCCTCGGGCTCTGCTTCACGGGCCTGGGACTGGCCTGGGTGCTCAGCGCGTACGGCGCGCCCAACGCCGGCATCATGGCGGCCTCCGGTGCGCTGGTCCTCCTGCTGGCGCACGCGGGGGCGAAGTTCAGCCTGTTCGTCCTGGCCGGCCACGCCGAGCAGGGCGGGGGCCTGCGGCTGCTGGACCGCATGGGTGGGCTCATGCGCCGCATGCGGCGCGCCAGCCCGGCGGGCCTGGTGGCGGCCCTCTCCCTGGCGGGCCTGCCGCCCCTGGGTGGGTTCCTGGGGGAGTGGCTGATCATCGAGGCCTGCTTCGTGCCGACGCCCAAGCAGCCGGGTCTGCACGTGGCGGTCGCCCTGGCCGCCGGCACCCTGGCCCTGGTGGCGGCTGCGGGCGTGACCCTGTACCTCCGCTGGTTCGGCGCCTTCTGGCTGGGGCCGCCGCGCACGCCGTCCGCTGCGGCCGTTTCCGACATCTCGTGGCCGACCGCCGCCGGCGTGAGCCTGGGCGCGCTGCTGGCGATCTGGGCCGGCGTCGGCGCCGGGTGGATCCTGCCCTGGCTGGCGGCGCCCCTCGGTTGGATCGCCAAGGGGGCGCCCGTGGTCGCGCCGACGTATCTGACCCCCAAGCCCTACGCGGCCATTGTCGCCCTCGGCGCGGCCCTGTTCCCGGGCCTTGCCGGCAGCACGGGCAACGTGCTGTTTCCGGCCGGGGGCTTCTCCGTCGGCTCCCCCTGGGACCTGGCCATCTTCCTGCTGCTCGGCGTCGGCATCCTGGCCTGGATCTTCCGCCGCAAGCCGGTGCGCCGCGTGCCCCCATGGCAGGGGGGCGACTGGGCGCCCGCGGCGCCGTTCAGCGCCGAAGGCCTCACGCATCCCCTTCGGCTTGCGTTTGCCGGCTTCCTGGGCCTGTCCCGGGAGCGGCGGCCGCTGGAAGAAGCGGGCGCGGTGGGCCTTGGCCCACCGCGCCTCCGGTACCGGGCGCAGGTCTTCCTGCGCCTGGAGCACCACTTCTACCGGCCCCTGCTGGCGATGGCGGAGCGGGCCAGCGGCGCCGTGCGCCGCACCCAGTCCGGCCGCACGGGCCACTACGTGATCTACCTGCTGGGCGCCGTCGTCCTGGGCCTGGCCCTGCTGGCCATCACGGGCGCCGCATAACGAGACCGAGGCGCCCGCCGGTCTCCATCTCCGCCATCTCCACGTCGGCGACGGCCGCCACCTTGAGCTCGCGCAGCCTCGCCTGCAGGTCGGCGTCCGTCATGTGCAGCCGGCGGAGGTTGGCCGCCACCGGCTTGCCGTCCTCGACCAGCCGGATCGGGCTGCCGGCCGCCAGGCGCTTGACGGCAGGCCAGCGGGCGGCGGCCAGGTCGAGCAGCCAGACGAAGAGGCTGAGGGCGACGAAGGGGAGCGTCCCGTCCAGGAGGCTGAGGTCCGGTTTCAGGATCAGGGCGCCGGCGAGCGTCCCGAAGGTCACGTTGACGGCGAAGTAGTACGGCTTGTCCGTCTGCAGGACGCGGGGGTTGAGGAGCCGGGCGATGAGGGCCAGGAGCGCGACGTAGTAGATGGCGTGCAGAAAGTAGGTCATGGGAAAAGGATGCCCGGGCGGGGCTCTCTGCCCCGCCCGGAGGCCGCGTTTCAGATCTTGATCGCCGGGACCTCGCGCAGGGCGGCGTTGAAGGCGGCCAGCTCCCGGCCGAGCACGCCCTCCAGCCGGTCCAGCTGCTGCGCCAGGGTCTCGCGGACCTCGTCGAACAGGGCGTAGCTGGGCTTGGTCGGGGCGGCGTCCGCCGAGCTCACGACCTCGGCCAGGTGCACCAGCTCGTCCGTGACCTTGGGCTGGAAGCCCCAGGCGCGGGTGTTCTTGCCCCGCGTGACCTGCGTGATCTCCTGCTCGACGGCGGTCAGGGCCGCCTTCAGGGCCTCGGCCTGCTCCGCGGCCTGGGGGCTGCGGGCCACGGCGGCGTCGACCTGCGTGCGGGCCGCCCGGATCTGCTTGACGGCGCGGTGCGCCTGGCTCAGCGAGTCGCGGATGCGGAGCGAGAGGGCCAGCTGCTCCTCGAGGTCGGCCTGGGTGGCCGGAATGCGCGGGTCCTTGCGCACTTCGAAGGGCTGGGCCACCGTGACGCCGCCGGCCGTCAGCTCCGCCGTGTACCGCCCGGGCGGCGCCCAGGGGCTGACGTTGCCGCGCAGGTCGCGCGGCGAGCTCTCATCCAGGGGCTCGGCGTCGTCGTACCGGAGGTTCCACACGACGCGGCTCGGCGGAATGTTCTCCAGGGTGCGCACGAGCTCGCCCCTGCTGTCCTTGATGACCAGCTTGGCCTCGCCCGCGGGCCGGACGTACTGGAAGATCACGCCCGCCGGCGGGTTGGTGCCCGCGTCCAGAAACTCGGGGCTCTCGCCGTGCTCGCCCTTCTTCACCAGGTAGCCGTTGCCGCCGGCCCGCGAGAGCATGACGACGGCCGGCACCTCCACGTTCATCTCGCCTGCGTACCGCGATCCGAGCCGGAAGCGGACCGTCGGCCGCGGCAGAAAGAGGTGGACCGGGCCCTTGGGCGCCTCCTGGCGGAGCGGCGTGACATCGTCGAGGACCCAGAAGCCGCGGCCGTGGGTGCCGACGACAAGGTCGTCGCCCTTGACCACGAGGTCGTGGATCGGGACCAGGGGCAGGTTGCCCTGCAGGGACTCCCAGTGGGCACCGTCATCCCGCGAGACCAGCACGCCCGACTCGGTGCCCAGATAGAGCAGGCCCTTCTTCACCGGGTCCTCGCGGATCACCCGCGTGAAGTCGGGCACGCCCGCGTCGATGCGGGTCCAGGTCTTGCCGTAGTCGGAGGTCTTGAGGAGATAGGGGGCCGTGTCGTCCCACTTGTAGCGTGTGGCGGCCACGTAGCAGGTCGCGGGGTCGTGCGGCGAGGGCTCGACGGTCAATATGAGGGCCCATTCCGGCAACAGGGACGCCGGTGGCGTGACATTGCTCCACGTCCGCCCGGCATCCTCAGACACATGGATTAACCCGTCGTCGGATCCCGCCCAGAGCAGGCCCCTGCGAAGGGTGGACTCGGCGAACGCGAAGATCGTGCAGTACACCTCGACGCCGGTGTGATCCAGCGTGATGGGGCCGCCTGACGGACCCTGCTTCGTGGGGTCGTCGCGGGTCAGGTCCGGGCTGATCAGCTCCCAGCTCACGCCGTCGTCGGTGCTCTTGAAGGCGCGGTTGCCGCACACGTACAGCACATTCGGGTCATGGGGCGACAGCACGATGGGCGCCGTCCACTGGAACCGGTACTTGTACTCGCTGGCGGCGCGGCCGGCCGTGCGCTGCGGCCACGGCGACACATCGCGGATCTGCCGCAGGTGGTGGTCGTAGCGCGTGATGCGCCCGCCCTCGCCGCCGCCGGAGCTGCCGGCGAACACGATGTCGGGGTTGTCGTCGCGCACGGCGATCCAGCCGCTCTCGGCTCCGCCGACGTCATAGGTCTCGCGCGGGGCGATGCCGGCCTCGTCCGTGCGGCTCGGCACGCAGAGGGTGGTGTTGTCCTGCTGGGCGCCGTAGATGCGGTACGGGAAGCGGCTGTCCGTCGTGACGTGGTAGAACTGCGCGGTCGGCTGGTTGTAGATCGAGGACCAGGTGCGGCCTCCGTCCATGGACACGCAGGCGCCGCCGTCGTTGCCCTCGACCATGCGGCTGGGGTCGCGCGGGTCGATCCAGAGGTCGTGGTTATCGCCGTGCGGCGTGGGGATCTGGGTGAAGGTGGCGCCGCCGTCGGTGGAGCGCAGCATGCGCAGGGCCAGCACGTAGACAGTGTCGGCATCCTGCGGGTCGCCAAAGACGTGCGTGTAGTAGAAGGGGCGGGCGCGGATCTCGGGGTCGTCGGACAGCAGGCGCCAGGTCTCGCCATAGTCCTCGGAGCGGTAGAGCCCGCCGTCCTCGGCCTCGATCAGCGCCCAAAGGCGGCCGGGGCGGGCGCCGACGGTGACGCCCATGCGGCCGAGGACGCTCTTTTGCGGCAGGCCGGGGCGCCGGGTGATCTCGGTCCATGTGTCGCCGCCGTCCTCGGAGCGGAAGAGGCCGCTGCCGGGACCGCCGCTCTCCAGCTTGTACGGATAGCGCTGCGCCTGCCACAGGGCCGCGTAGAGGCGGCGCGGGTTGGCGGGGTCGATGCGGAGATCGGCGCAGCCGGTGCGCTCGTCGCGGAAGAGGACCTTGTCCCAGGTGCGGCCGCCGTCGCGGCTGCGGAAGACGCCGCGGTTGGCGTTGGGGCCGAAGGCGTGCCCGAACGCGCCGACATAGACCGTGTCGGGGTCCGTGGGGTGAACGCGGACGCGGGAAATGTGGCGCGTGTCCACCAGGCCGAGGTGGCGCCAGGTGCGGCCGGCGTCGGTCGTGCGGTAGACGCCGTCGCCGGCGATCACGTTGCCGCGGATGCAGGCCTCGCCCGTGCCGGCGTAAATGACGTTCGGGTCCGAGGGCGCCACCTCGAGCGCGCCGACGGCGGCGCTGGTGAACTGGCCGTCGGTGATGTTGCGCCAGGTGATGCCCGCGTCATCGGTCTGCCAGACGCCGCCGGCACAGCCGCCGAAGTAGTAGCGGAGCCGGTGGTCCGTGTGGCCGGCCACGGCGACGACGCGGCCGCCGCGGTGGGGCCCGGCGAGGCGCCAACGCAGGGAGTCGAGCATGATCCGCATTCCTCCTCGTTGAAGCCGGTGAACCCGGTGAGCCCGCTCCGTCGCTGGGCGGGCCAGCGACGGCCATGGCGGCACACTCCTTCGACGGGCGAGGGATGGGGTCCTACCCGTCAGCCGACCGGAGCCAACGGTCGGTGAAGCGGCCCCTGACCTCCTCCATGACCTCGACCTCTTCGCACCGGGTCAGGTGCAACTCCTGCACGCGCGCCGGCAGGTCGGTCCGGTGCTCGACGGCGGTCCAATCGAAGTCGTCGCTGCCAGGCGCCACCGGGATCCGCGGCAGGGGGCGGCGCAGCGCCCCTTGGGCCAGCGGTCGCCCGCCGGCCCAAGAGGCGGCCGCACGATGCACCATCTAGCAGAAGCCGCCGCCCATGGTGGGGCCGCATGCGAACGCCGGAGCCGCGAGGGTCGCCAGGACCCCCAGCAGGACGAGGACACCGAGCCAACGGTTGCCACGCATCTTCGGAGCACCTCCTGTCGTGTGCGGGCCTGGATCCGGCCGATCGCTAGCAGAAGCCGCCGCCCATGGTGGGGCCGCATGCGAACGCCGGGGCCGCGAGGGTCGCCAGGACCCCCAGCAGGACGAGGACACCGAGCCACCGGTTGCCGCCACGCATCTTCGGAGCACCTCCCTTCGATCCGATCCATCCGAATTTCGACGTGCGACGCAAGATTCACCTAACAGGAAGCGGTGGTCCGGCAACGAATTCCCATAGCCATGCGCGGGAGCTTGGTCGATCTGAGGAGGCGGGCCCTCGGCCTTGAGCGGGCCGGGCTCTATCCCTACACGGAGCGGGCGCTGCACGCGTGGCGGCAGGCGGCTGAGGTTCTGGAGGCGTGGGGGAGCGCGGCGGAGGCGACCATGCGCAGCGTCCGCCTGGCGCTGGATCGGGACGAGCCGGCGTCGGCCCTGGCCATCGGGG
This sequence comes from Bacillota bacterium, assembly GCA_021792015.1. Classification (GTDB taxonomy): domain Bacteria; phylum Bacillota; class Sulfobacillia; order RBS10-35; family JAJYVM01; genus JAJYVM01. Next base: position 13,090 of record JAJYVM010000007.1, read on the forward strand.
CGGATGCGCTGCCGAACGTCCTCGGCCGGCCGCACGCGGATCCGAACGTGATCGCCCGGCTCTATATCTTCCTGACCAAGGCGGCGTGGGGCATCGGCCGCGACGCCGAGGTGCGGGCCTACTTCGACGCGGCCCGCTGCATGGCCGAGAACCAGCCCATCGAGCCGCTGGTGCGCGTCCACCTCGGCATGGTCGCCTCCGTCGTCGCGCTGGAGGACGACGACCCCGTCCTGGCCACGGCATGGGCCCTGCAGGCGCTGGATGTGGCCGGCGAGGTCGCCGACGAGGGCACGGTCCTCATGTGTCGCCAGAACCTCTCCCACATCTGGACCGAGCGCGGCGACTACGACCGCGCGGCTGCCGTCATCGACGAGCCCCTGGCCGCCGCCGCGCGCGACGTCGACCTGATCGACCTGCTGGTCAACGGGGTCCGCATCGCGGTCGGCCAGGGCGACCTGGTCCGCGCGGGACGGTACGCGCGGCGTGCCGTCGTTGCGTACTGCTCGACCCCGAGCCGCCTGTCGCCCCTCAGCGTCGCATACCTCTTCGAAGCCCTCGCCGTCTACCATGGCGCCTGCGGGGCCGCCCCCGCGGCCGTCATGCTGGCTCAGACGTCGCGCGCGTGGTTCGCCCTCCGCCACCGCAGCCGGGATATCGCGCGGGTGCACGCCTGGCTGGCCGGGATCCGCGAGGCGGCGAGCGGCACCGTGCCCGGCGAGATCACCGTCGACCCCGACCTCCTCTACCTTGGCGATCTGTTCGCCGCGGCCTGCGCCTCCCGCGACGGGGCCCTGGCCCGCTCGCTGGCGCTGTCCGTCAACCGCCTGCTGCCGGAGGTCGCGCCCGGCGCCCTCCAGGCGCCATGCGAGAACGCCGCGCTGCTCTGGTCCCTGACGCCCGGCGAGCGCTGGTTCACAGGCCGCTCCGTCATCGGCCAGGCGGCCGAGCGCGTCCTGGCGGATGTGGACTCGGCCGGCCGGCGGGGCCTCCATCTCCTGGCCAGCTACGAGCGGCTGGCCGCCGGCGGCGCTCCCTGGCCGCAGACCGTTCGCGTGCTGCGGCGCGAGGGCGCCGACGCCCGCGGCCTCGCGGCCCTGGATCGCGCGTATCACACCGCGACCGCGTAGGGGGGCTCAACCCCGGCGGCGGACCGCGAGGATCGACCTGAGTACCCATGGCGCCAGCGCGCGGTCGCCGGAGCCGGACGGCGTCCGCAGCCCGACCCCGATCATCGACACCCCGTTGAACGCGGGATGCAGCATAATTCCCTGGACCATGCGCACGCCTCCATCTCCCATGGGCAGCGTCGCCGCCCCCCGCCCCCGCAGCCCCCACGCCACCCCATCCCCGGCCAGCGTGGAGGAACGTCGCTTCGTGAGGCGAAGGATGCCCCCATCATGCCGATCCCCGCCTGGCTGCGCGACAACCGCAATCTCCAGTGGCTGATGACCGTGCGCGTGCTGCGCAGCATCGCCCAGGGCTTTCTCAGCGTCGTGGTGCCCCTCTACATCGCCTCCCTCGGGTACTCGACGCTGGCCTTCGGCACCCTGCTGACCCTCGCCGGTCTCGGCAGCGCCGTGATGACGCTGGGTCTCGGTCTCACCGGCGACCGCTTCGGCCGCCGCCGCCCCGCCATCGTGATCTCGGTGCTCGCCGTCTTCGGCACGGCTGGCTTCGCCCTGACCCACAACTTCGGTGTCCTGGCCCTGATGAGCGTGCTGAGCACCTTCGGCCGCGGCGGGGGGGCGGGGGCCGGGGCCAGCTGGGGGCCCCTCTACCCGGCCCTGCAGCCCCTGGTGGCGGGCTCGTGCGCCGACCGCGACCGCAACGATGTCTTCGCCGGCCTGTCCGTCGCTGGCGCCATCGCGGGCACCATCGGCTCCGCCATCGCCGTGATCCCGGCCTGGCTGCACGGCCGCGGCTTCAGCTGGGTCTCGGCCTACGACGTGATGTTCTGGGTGGGGTCCGCGTTCGCCCTGGCGGGCCTTCTGGCCATGCTGGCGGTGCGCGAGAAGCACCGCCCCGCCTCCGCCTGGGCCTGGCCCAGCCGCCAGACGATGTCCATCCTTGGGCGCCTCTCGGTCACCAACGTGGTGAACGGGCTCTCGATGGGCATGCTGGGACCCCTTCTGACCTACTGGTTCTACGTCCGCTACGGCGCCGGCTCCGCCGAGCTCGGCACCCTCTACACGATCGCCAACGCCCTGTCGATCCTGCCCTACCTCGGCGCCCCCCGCCTGGCCCGCCGCATGGGCGCCGTCGCCGCCGTGACCTCGTCGCGCATCGTCGCCTCCGTCCTCATGGGCCTGCAGGCCCTGGCCCCGTCCTTCGAGATCTCGGCCCTCGTCTACCTCGTGCGGGTGCAGGTGTCGTTGGTGAGCATGCCGATCCGGCAGTCCTTCGTCATGGGCGTCACCGAGGAGCGCAGCCGCTCCGCCGTCTCCGCGTTCAGCGGCCTGCCCGCGCAGCTGTCCTCGGCCGCCAGCCCCAGCATCGGCACGTACTTCATGGAGTCCTGGACCATCGACGCGCCGCTCTTACTGGGCGGCATCTTCTCGATGGGCAACGCCCTCCTGTACTACGCCCTGCTGCGCCGCGAGGCCCCGCCCGAGGAGCGCGCCGCCGCCACACCGGTGGCGGCTGATGCCGCCACCCTGCCCGACAGCAGCAGCCGCCCCGCCGGTTGAGGGGCTCCCGCGGTGCCACCGCGCGCCGTGGCTGGCCGGCCGTCGCGGTGACGCCTGCGGCTACGCACGCGGCACTGCCGCGGTGCCGCGGGCGCCCGCCGCTGGGCTCCCAACGGGTGGACCCGGCGCCCCGCGCGCGGGTCGGGTGTGGTACGTTCGGGTCGGTCATGAGGTTGGACAGGGCCCCGTGGACGGTGCGGCATAAGCTCGTGATCCTGGCCGCCTGGCTGATCCTGAGCGCCGTCGCGGCGCCTGCCGCGCTCAACGTCACCCACAACCTCACCGCCCAGGGCTTTGATGCCCCCCACAGCTCATCCGTGTGGGCCGACGACCGCCAGGCCACCCTTCGCCCGCGGCCCACGGCCGAGCCGCAGCTCCTGCGGGGCGTGACGCTGGCCCAGGGCCGCGCGCTGGCGGGCGCCGCGGGGATGCCGGCGGCGTGGCTGCACCCCGTCACCGGTGGCGGGGTTCTCCTCCTGCCGCCCGCCGGCACGCCGCCGGCCGCCGTGGCCCCCTATCTGGCGCGCTTTCAGGCTGCCGGAGCCGAGGCCACGCCCGTCACCGACAGACAGCTCGGCCTTGCGCTGAACGCCGCCGCCGAATCGACCCTGCGCACCAGCCTGGCCGTGGTCCTGCCGATCCTCGTCGTGCTGCTGCTGCTGGTCTTCGGCTCGGTGGCCGCGGCCGCCATGCCCCTGGTCATCGCCATCGTCGGCTCGCTCCTCGCCCTCGGCGCCGTGGACCTCCTGGAGGACCACATCGTGCTGTCCACGTACCTGACGGACATCGTCACCTTCTTCGCTCTGGGCGTCGGCGTCGACTACGCGCTCTTCATCAGCACCCGCTTCCGCCAGGCGCTGGGGCGGGGCCACGATGTGGCGGGCGCCGTCCGCGAGGCGATGGCCACGGCCGGGCGCTCCGTCCTCTTCTCGGGGATTGCCGTGGCCCTGGCCATCTCCACCCTGGTGATCGGCGGGACGTCCTACTGGCGCGGTCTGGCGCTGGGTGGCGCCATCGCGGTGGCGGCTGTGCTCCTGGCGACGCACACGCTGCTGCCGGCCCTGCTGTCCCTCTTGGGGGAGCGGATCAACTGGGGGCGGCTGCCGGTGCTGCGGGCCTTCCGCGGGGTCTGGCCGGGGCTGGCCCGGTTCGCGACGGGCTCGCCCGCCCTCGCCATCGGGCTGGGCGCCGTCCTGCTGGCGGTGCCCGCCGTCTTCGGGCCGCAGCTGGCCATGCGCGTGCCCGCCAACCTGGCGGCGATGCTGCCAAGAAGCTCGCAGCTGCGCGCGGCCACCGCGGCCGAGGGCGCGGTGAGCGGGCCCGGCGCGCTGACGCCCTTCGTCATCGCCGTGGACTACCCGACGGGGATGACCGACGCCGCCACCTGGCAGCACGTGGCGGACCTCACCCGCTCGCTCGCGGCGCTGCCGGACGTCGCCTCCGTCTCCTCGCCGGCGGGCCTCGGCGTGTCGCCCACCCAGCTTGCGGCGCTGATGGCCCGGCCGAGCGCCGCGCCGCCGCAGCTGGCCGCGGCGCTGACCAATTTCGTCAACCCGGCCGCGTCGCCGCGCCTCGTGGTCCTCTATGCGACCGCGCGGACGGGGCCCGACAGCGCCGCGACGGCGGCGCTGATGGGGCGCATCCGCCAGGCGGTCGCCGCGGCGACACCGGCGGGCGGCCACTCGGGGGTGGGCGGCACGGTGCCCACCCTGCACGACTTCGACCAGCTGGTGGCGGCCCGGCTGCCGTGGATCATCGGCGCCGTCGCCCTGGTGGCGTTCGCCGTGCTGCTCGCCGCCACGGGCGCGCTGTGGCAGGCGCTCTTGGGCGTGGCCATGGACGCGCTGGTGGCCCTGGCGACCGCCGGCATTCTCGTGCTGGTCGTGCAGCGCGGCAGCCTCGGCCTGCAGGCGCAGATCCCCAACACCGGCGTCACCCCGCTGATCTTCGTGCTGCTCTTCGGGCTGTCCATGGACTACGAGGTCATCCTGCTGCACCGGGTGCAGGAGGGGGTCGCCCGCGGCCGCAGGCCGGTCCGCGCCGCCCGCGAGGGGCTGGCGCTGACCGGCAGCATGATCACCGGCGCCGGCCTGATCATGGCGGTGGTCTTCATGGCGCTGCTGAGCAGCCCGCTGGAGATCCTGCAGACGCTGGCCGTCGGCATGACGGCCGCCATTTTGCTCGACACGTGGATCGTGCGGACGCTCATGGTGCCGGGCACGGCCGCGCTGCTGGGGCGATACGCGTTCTGGCCCTGGGGCCGCTCGCGGGGCCGCCACGCCCGGGCAGCGCCGTAGGCGCGGCGACCTGACCCTCGCCCGCCGGCGCGACAACCGCGATACAATGGGCACGATGGACTTGCAAGACGGCGCTCAGGTGCGCCGCATCGCCGTCCTGGGCTGCACGGGCTCGATCGGGCGCGACGCCCTCGATCTGGCGATCCGCCACCCCGACCGCCTGCGCGTGGTCACGCTCGCCTGCAACCGCGACGTCGACGGCCTGCTGGAGGCGGCGGAGCGCTTCCGGCCGGAGGCGGTGGCCGCGGCTGACCCCTGGGCGGCCGGCGTGCTGGCGAGCCGCCTGGATGGCAGCGGCATCCGCGTGGTGAGTGTCGTGGAGGCGGCGGCGTGGCCGACCGTCGATGTGACGCTGGTGGCCATCGCCGGCGTGGCCGGCCTGCGCCCCGCGATGGCCGCGGTCGAGACCGGCAAGCGCCTGGCCCTGGCCAACAAGGAGTCGCTGGTCGCCGCCGGCGCCGCCCTGCTGCGACTCGCCCACCGGTCGGGGTCCGAGATCCTGCCCGTCGACAGCGAGCATGCGGGCCTGTTCGCCGCCCTGCAGGGAGTCCGGCGCGGCAGCCTGCGCCGCCTCTGGCTGACGGCGTCCGGCGGCCCCCTGCGCGGCAGCAGCGCCGCCGACGTCGCCGCCGCGACCCCCGAGCGGGCCCTGCGCCACCCGACGTGGCCCGGCATGGGCCGCCGCATCACGGTGGACACGGCCACGCTGCTGAACAAGGGCCTGGAGGTCATCGAGGCCCACCACCTCTTCGATGCGGGCGAGCACGCCATCGGCGTCGTCGTTCACCCGCAGAGCGTGGTGCATGCCATCGTGGAGCTGGCCGACGGCTCGCTTCTCATGCAGGCGAGCCGCCCCGACATGCGCCTGCCCATCGCGTTCGCCCTGGCCTACCCCGACCGGTGGGCGCCGCCCGAGCCGGCCATCCCGCCCACGGGCCTCCCTGACCTCCAGTTTCAGCCGCCCGACCGCGAAGCCTTTCCATGCCTGGACCTCGCCTACGCGGCCCTGCGCGCCGGCGGCACCGCCCCGGCCGTGCTGAACGGCGCCGACGAGGTGGCCGTCGCCCGCTTCCTGGCGGGCGAATTCCCGCTCGGCCACATCCCCCGGCTGCTGGAAGCCGTGCTGGGCCAGCATAAGGGTGGAGCGGAGGAGCCGGAGCTCGACGAGGCGCTGGCCGCGGACGCGTGGGCGCGCGAGCGGGCTGCGGCGTGGCGCCCGGCCGCCATCGCACGGGGGGCGAGCCGATGACCCTGCTGGTGATCATCCTGGTCTTCGGGGGCCTGATCTTCGCTCACGAGCTGGGGCACTTCGCCGTGGCCAAGTGGAACGGCGTCCAGGTCGACGAGTTCGCCCTGGGCTTCGGCCCGCGGCTCTTCGCCTTCCGCTGGGGCGAGACCAGCTACGCCGTCCGCCTGCTGCCCGTCGGGGGCTTCGTCCGCATGGCGGGCATGGTGCCGCCGCCCGCCGACGACGAGAGCGCCGAGGCGCGTTCCGCCCGCTCCGCCCTGGCCACGGGCCGCGCCTTCCTCAACAAGTCGCTGGGCCAGCGCGCCGCCATCATCGCCGCCGGACCGGCGATGAGCTTTCTGGTCGGCGTCGTGCTGTTCGCCATCGTCTTCCTGTTCATCGGCGTGCCGACCAACCCGACCCTGACGGTCGCCGCCGTCCAGTCCGGCTACCCGGCGGCCGCCGCCGGCATGCTGCCCGGCGACCGCATGGTCGCCATCGACGGGCATAAGCTGACCGGTTGGAGCGAGCTCAAGCAGACGGTGGATGAGAGCGCCGGCAAGCCCCTGGTGATCACCGTCGACCGCAACGGCCGCGAGGTCCAGATCCGCGTCACGCCCGTCCAGACCTCAAGCGGCGGCCTGATCGGCGTGGAGCCCGTCCTGGCGAACGCGCGCATGGCCCTGCTGCGGTCCCTGGGCGGGGGCTTCACCGCCGTCTGGGGCGTGATCGCCGGGTGGTTCATGGCCCTGGGCTCGCTCGTGCACGGCGCCGGCGCCTCGGACTTCATCGGCCCCGTCGGCATCGGCCAGGTCATCGGCCAGGCCGAGCAGCAGGGGCCCGGCAGCCTGCTGTTCGTCGCCGGCATCCTCACGGCCAACCTCGGGCTGATCAACCTGCTGCCCATCCCGGCCCTGGACGGCAGCCGTCTGTTCTTCATTGGCCTCGAATGGCTGCGCGGCCGCCCCATCGACCCCGAGCGCGAGAACTTCATCCACTTCGTCGGCTTTGCGCTGCTCATCCTGCTGTCGGTCGTCGTCACCTACCACGACATCGTGCGGCTGACGGGGTGATCGCCGCCCCAGCGTGCCCTGCACCCCCAGCCCCCGGTGGGGCCGCCCGCCCCGGAACCGCGGCGCTCTGCTGCCTCCGCTCCGGCCGAAGTGCCGCCCTGGCTCCAGCGTCCCTGGCGATGCAGACTTTCCGGGTCCGCCAGGCCGCGATCTACGCCGTTTCCAAACAAAGATCGCGGAATCCCCGATGTATAATACGGGCGAACTTCGGGCACCCAGGGGGGAGCCGATTCAGCGTGGGCACGACAACGGTCGACCGTCCGCGTCGCAAGAGCCGTCCCGTCAAGGTTCGTAACCTCACCATCGGCGGCGACGCCCCGATCCTGGTCCAGAGCATGACCAAGACGGACACGCGCGACGTCGACGCCACGATGATGGAGATCTACCGGCTGCTGGTGGCCGGCTGCGACATCATCCGCCTCGCCGTGCCCGACGCCGACGCGGCGCGCGCGCTCAAGGAGATCCGCAAGCAGACCGAGGCGCCGCTCGTGGCGGACATCCACTTCGACTACCGCCTGGCGCTGATGGCCCTGGAGGCCGGTGTCGACAAGCTGCGCATCAACCCCGGAAACATCGGCGGCCGCGAGAAGGTCGAGACCGTCGTGCGCGAGTGCAAGGCGCGCGGCGTGCCCATGCGCATCGGCGTCAACGCCGGCTCGCTGGAGAAGGATCTGGTGGCCAAGTACGGCCGCATCCCCGAGGCGCTGGTCGAGTCGGCCATGCGCCACGTGGCCATCCTCGAGGACCACGACTTCCTCGACATGGTGATCTCGCTGAAGTCGCACGACGTGCGCACGATGATCGCCGCCTACGAGCTGATCGCGGACCGCGTGCCCTACGCGCTGCACCTCGGCGTGACGGAGGCGGGGCCGCCCGCGCAGAGCGCCGTCAAGTCATCGGTTGGAATCGGCCACCTCCTGGCCGCCGGCATCGGCGACACCCTCCGCGTGTCGATGACGGGCCCCGGCGGCGAGGAGGTCAAGTGCGGCCTGGAGATCCTCTACTCCCTCGGCCTGCGCGAGAAGAAGCTGGAGATCGTGGCCTGCCCGACCTGCGGGCGCTGCGAGATCGACCTCTTCAACGTGGTGCACCAGGCGGAGGAGAAGCTGCTGGCCCTGGACCTGCCGCCGCTGAAGGTCGCCATCATGGGCTGCGTGGTCAATGGCCCGGGCGAGTCCATGGAGGCGGACGTGGGCCTGGCGGGCGGCAACGGTCTCGGCGTGCTGTTCCGCGAGGGCAAGATCGTGCGCCGGGTGAAGGAGTCCGAGATGGTGGAGGCCCTGGTCGAGGAAGTCACGGAGTACGTGGCGGACAAGAGGGCCAAGGGGCACGTGTAGCGAACGGCGCCGCGTTGCGTCGCCGCCTCACGATCGTTCCGGGGCGCCGTCACCGCCGGTGGCGGCGCCCTTTCGCGCCCGCGCGATCAGGTAGCCGAAGGCCGCCAGGGCCACGGCGGCGAGGCCGATGCCCAGCGGCAGGGCCTCGTGCGGCGTGATCAGGGCCGTGGCGGCGATGGCCGCCAGCACGACGACCTCCAGCCAGGAGAGCCACGGGTAGAGCGGCACCCTGATCCGCAGCTCGCCCGCGGCCTCCCGCG
>JAJYVM010000369.1 GCA_021792015.1 Bacillota bacterium
ATGGCTCTGTCACCTCGCATACTCGTTCACTAACGAACGTTCATGTCAGAACAATAGCGCGCGCGGTGCTGCGATGTCAACCGGCGGGCGGCCGGGCACCGGCGGGCGGCCGCACGGGGGGTGGGGGCAGGTGGCCGGGGCTGTCGGACGGATGCGCGGGGCGCCATTCCGACAGGACCACCGGGCCCGGAGGCGGCGGGACCGCCCCGTGATAGAATGTGGGCTTGGTGGTGAGTGCTGTGGCGGACACGGAGAAGTGCATCATCCTGGGCTCGGGCTGCGCCGGACTGACGGCGGCGGTGTACGCGGCGCGGGGAACGCTGGAGCCACTGGTGTTCGAGGGGGCGGAACCGGGGGGCCAGCTGTCGCTGACCAGCGTCGTCGAGAATTTCCCCGGCTTTCCCGACGGCATCGGCGGGCTGGACCTCATCGAGAGCATCAAGCGCCAGGCGCAGCGCTTCGGCGCCCGCTTCCGCTACGGCGTCGTGAAGCACATCGACTTCGCCGAGCGGCCGTTTCGCCTGGAGATCGAGGACGAGACGGAGCCGGTCCTGGCGCACAGCGTCATCATCGCCTCGGGCGCGCGGGCCCGCACCCTGGATCTCCCAGGGGAGCAGGAGCTCTGGGGCCGGGGCCTGTCATCGTGCGCGACCTGCGACGGCGCCTTCTTCAAGCAGAAGCGGGTCGTGGTCGTGGGTGGCGGCGACAGCGCCATGGAGGACGCGATCTACCTCACCAAGTTCGCCAGCGAGGTGCACGTCGTGCACCGCCGCGACAAGCTGCGGGCCAGCCAGATCATGCAGGACCGTGCGCTGCACAACGCGCAGATCCATTTCCACTGGAACCGGGTGCCGGCGCGCTTCGAGCGCGACGGCGCCGGCAAGCTGAGCGGGCTGGTCGCGAAGGCGACCGACGGGACCGCCGAGGAGTCCATCGCCTGCGACGGGGTCTTTTACGCCATCGGCCACATCCCGAACACCGACATGGTCGGCGACGCCCTGCCCCGCGACGCGGCGGGCTACCTCATGGCCGACGGCGTCGTGAGCAAGATCCCCGGGGTCTTCATCGCCGGGGACGTCTCCGACCACCGCTACCAGCAGGCGGTGACCGCTGCGGGCACGGGTTGCGCGGCGGCGATGGAAGCCGAGGACTGGCTGCAGGCCGAGGGCCTGCTCGGGCGCTGAACGGCCGGACCCGCGCCGCGGCCACGGGCACGGCCCGGCCAGCTGCGGCGGCCTGGATCTGGGTGGTGGCTGGGGCCGCTGCGCTGGGCGTGCTGGGCATGGCGGCATGGCGGCGCCGGGTCCCGGCCCGCGGCGGGCGCCGGACGGCCGGTGGCCACGCAGACCCGGGGGGCGCCGGGGTCGAGCCGACCCTGGCGGAGGCGGAGGCCTGGCTGGCGCGGCGGGCCGGGGAGCGGCGGGCGCGGGCCCTGGCCAACCTCGGAGAGCTGCGCGAGCGGCTGGCCGACGCGGCGGCACGCTGCGACGCATACCTGGATGGCGAGGCCGGCGACATCGGCCTGCCGGAGCCGGCCTGGCATCCCTATGCGGAGGCCGGCGCCGCCCTCCTCGGCGGGGACCGTGAGGCCTACGTGGTGGTGGCGGCAGCCTGCCGCGGCATGGAGACGGTCGCGGGCGCCCCGGCCCCCGAGCGCGTCGAGCCGGTGCGGCGCATGATCGGCCGGGCGATCGACGTGCTTGGCCGCCTGCAGCCCTGAGCAAAGGCCGGCTGGCCCAGGGCGGACGCCACCGCCGGCCGGCCGTGCGGGGAGCGCCTGTGCCGGATGCGGCCGGAGCGCCTGCCTGCGTGCGTCCACTTCCCCGCCGCCCCGGGGCCTGCAAGCACCCGAGACAAGCCACGACCGCCTTCACACCGGGCCGAGTCCGCCACAGCGGCCCGACCGCCGGGCGCGCGGTCCCCTTCCCCCGTGGCCGGGTCAGCTGACGCCCACCCCGAGCCATCCCTCTCACGCCACGGTGCCCAAATTGCCGCCTGGCGCACTTGCCCCTATAATGCGAGCGGTTGGGAGGGCCGTGCCTTGAATGAGCCGTCGGACCTGCGGGGCGTCATGCGGCGCTTCGCCACCGGCGTCACCGTCGTCACCGCACGGCCTGAGTCCGGCCCGCCGCTCGGCGTCACGGTCAACTCGCTGACATCCGTGTCGCTGGAGCCGCCCCTGGTGCTGATCTGCATCGCCAACTACCTGCGCATGCACGCAGCCATCCGCGACGGCGGCCACTTCGCCGTCAACCTGCTCAACGGGGATCAGGAGGCGCTCTCGCGCCGCTTCGCCGGACAGCCGGCGGGCCGCGACCCCTTCGCCGGGCTGCGGGTGACGCCGGGCCCGATGACCGGGGCCCCCATCCTGCCGTCCGGCCTCGGCCACCTGGAGTGCCGCCTGGTCGCCGCCTACCCGGGCGGCGACCACACGATCTTCCTGGGTGAGGTCCTGGCGGCCGCCGCCAGCGCGGAGCAGGCCGCCCTGGTCTACTACCTCAGCCGCTACCACCGCATCGCCCACCCCGGGCCACCTGAGACCACGCCAGACCCCTGAGCCCCCTGCCGGCGGAGGCACCGCCCTCAGCGCGTGACGGTCGCCCGCGGCATCTCAAGCAGCTGGCTCACGGTCATCATCTGGTATCCCTGCTCCTTCAGCCAGGGCAGCAGGGTCTTCAGGGCATCCACCGTGTGCTGCTGGTTGCCGCCGCCGTCGTGGAAGATGATGATCGCCCCCGGTGCGACCTGCTTCTCCACCTGGGCCACGATGGCCGACGGCGTCCGGTAGACGTAATCCCGCGTGTCGATGCTCCACATGACGATCTTGTAGCCGAGGTTGGCCAGCTCGCGCAGCGCGGCCGGATCGCTCTTGCCGCCCGGCAGCCGGTACAGCGTCGGGCTGCTCCCCGTCAGGCTGACCAGGGTCTGCTCGGCCGTCTGCACCTCGGAGATCAGCTGGGCGGTGCTCACGTTCTTCAGCGTGAGGTGGTGGTAGCCGTGGTTGCCGATCTCATCGCCGGCATCCACCTCCTGCTTCAGGATCTGCGGGTAGCGCTCAACCTGCTGCCCGATGACGAAGAAGGTCGCGTGCGCCCCGTACTGCTGAAGCAGCTGCAGCACCATCGGCGTGTACGTGGGGCTGGGCCCGTCGTCGAACGTGAGGGCGATCGCCTTGGCCGGCGTGGCCACGCTGCGGATGATCCGCACGGGCGCCGGCGTCGGGATCACGCCAGGAGCCGTGCCGCCCGGAGTTGCCCCCGGAGCCGAACCGCCGGGCACGGCCGCGGCGGGAATCGCAGCCGGCGGCTGCGTGAAGGCGGCGCCGCCGGCCCAGAGACCGACCGCGAACGCCAGCACCAGGGCCGCGGCCCAGGACGTGGCGGTGCTGCGCCGGTGTGCGCTGGCGACGGCGCCGGGGCCGGGGTGGCCCCGGTCCTTCCGGAGCAGGCTGGTGGCGAGGCCCGCGGCCACCACCGGCAGGGACCCGGTCCCTGCCGGGCGCGACTCGGCCGGCGCGACCAGGGAGATCTCCTGCCCGTCACCGACGGGGCCGGAGACGCCGGGGCCGGGATCCGGACGCACAAAGCCGGTGGCCCGCGCCGGCGGCTCCCAATCACGGCGCTGCCCGGGCTCGCCCTCTGGCGACGCCCTGTCCTGCCCCCCGATGGGGACGGATCCCGGACGGCCCGCCGCAACGCGCCCGGGAACATGCCCGCGGCCGGGCAGCCCGCCCGGCCGGCCGGCGCGGCGTGCGGCGGGCCTACCCGGAAGTCCGCGGGTCACGAGCCGCGCGGGTCCCTCCCGGAGCCACCCGGTGAGGCGTCGGGCCAGCAGGGCCGCTTCCTCGCGGCCGCCCCCCCGCTCGCCGGTAAGCCCGTGTCCAAGGTCGTCGGGCATCCCACCCAGCGGCGGGTTGGCGTCGGCCCCCGGGCCCGCCGCGGGGATGCCTGCCCCCGGCTCGCCTGACGTCGCGCCGCCGCCAGCCCCGCCCGCACCTGCGCGCGGGCGGTCCGCACCGCCGCCGTAAAAGTCGGCCACCGCGGCCCGCGCCCGGTCAAGCCACCGGCCCTCCGCCCCCGGCCGCGGCCCTCG
>JAJYVM010000370.1 GCA_021792015.1 Bacillota bacterium
CCACCGGGTCGGGGCACGGATCCTCGGCGGCGGCACCGCGCGTCCGCCGTCCCGATTACGGCAGGCAGCGCCAGACGACGATCGCGTCCTCCCCGTTGCCGAAAAAGGCCGGACATGTGCCGACCTCCGACCAGCCGATGCGGGCCAGAACCCGCCGCTGGGCCGCGTTCGAGACGCGCACCTCACCCAGAAACCAGCGCGCCCCGCGCCCGCGCGCCAGCGGCTCGGCCTCCTGGAGCACGCGGGCCCCCAGACCCTGCCGCCGAAAGTCGGGGTGGGTGGCGTTGCTGACGACGTGCGCGGTCGGGCCGAAGGTCTGAAACCCGAAGTAGGCGCCGAGGCGGTCGCCCACGCGGAAGCCGACATAGGCCGTCGCCGGGTCGCGCCACAACCGGCGCAGGTCCTCGAGACTGAGCGGCTCCGGGAAGACCAGGGATTCGATGGCGGCCACCTGCGGCAGTTCATCGGCCGCCAGGGGGCTCAGCGGACCCGGCGTCGCATCCGGGGCGGCCATTCCCACACCACTCCCCTTCACCGTATGGGCGCGGCGGTCGGGCGGTCACCCGCCCGGGGGCCGCTGCCGGTCCGCCACTGGCAGCGCGCGGGGCTGCTGCATATTGCTAGTCCGCACCGACGAGCGCGGGAGGGTGGCTTGACGTGGAGGTTCCCCTGACGCCGCTGGCCCTTGTCCAGCGGGGATTCTCCCTGCACGGCGACCGGCCGGCCGTGCTTGACGACGGCCTGGCCTGGACGTACGACCGCCTGCGGGTGCGGGTGGAGCATCTGGCGGGCACCCTGCGCGCCGCGGGCATCGGCCGGGGCGACCGCGTGGCCCTCCTGGCCCCGAACACCGCGCAGGCCTTTGCGTGCTACACCGGCGTGCCCCTGGCGGGCGCGGTCCTGGTGCCGCTCAACACACGCCTGGCCGGCGACGACCTTGCGTACATCCTCCGGCACTCCGGCAGCAGGATGCTGCTGGTCGACCCGACGCTGCTGGGCGCCGCCCGCGACGTCCTGGCGGGGGTGCCGCAGATGGATGTGATCGTCATGGACGCCGGCCACGAGCGGCGGCTGGCGGAGGCCGAGCCCGTTCCCTTCGACCCGGAGGCGGTCGCCGAGCGGAGCCTTTTGTCGATCAACTACACCAGCGGTACCACCGCGCGCCCCAAGGGCGTCATGCAGACCCACCGCAACAACGCGCTGAACGCGGTGAACATGCTGCTGGCGATGGGGGTGCGCCGCGAGGACGTCCACCTGCATGTGGCGCCGATGTTCCACGCCAACGGCTGGGGCTTTGTGTGGGCGACCCTGGCCATGGGCGCCGCCAACGTCATGCTGCCGCGCGTCGATCCCGCCGACGTCTTCCGGCGCATCGCGGCCCATGGCGTGACGACGCTGTGCGCCGCCGCCACCGTCCTCACGCTGCTGCTCGAGCACGCCGCCGCAGGCGGCGGCGTCCCCAGACGTTCCGATGTGCGTGTGGCGGTCGCCGGCATGGCGCCGCCGGCCGAGGTCATCCGCCGGGTCGAGGCCGAGCTCGGCTGGCGCGTGGTCCACATGTACGGGCTGACGGAGACCACGGCCTTCGCCACGTACCACGAGCCGGCCGACGCGGTGGAGCGCCTGCCCGCCCCCGAGCGTGCCGGGCACCTGGCGCGCCAGGGCGTGCCGCTACCCCTGTCGGGTCAGGTGCGTGTGGTGCGTCCCGACATGACGGATGTCGCGCGCGACGGCCGCGAGGTCGGCGAGGCGGTGGTGCGGGGCAACGTCGTCATGGAGGGCTACTACGACGATCCCGAGGCCACGGCGGCCGCCTTCGCGGGTGGCTGGTTCCACACCGGCGACCTGGCCGTGCACCACCCAGACGGCTACATCGAGGTCAGGGACCGCGCCAAGGACGTGATCATCTCCGGTGGCGAGAACATCTCCTCCCTGGAGGTCGAGGGCGTGCTCTACCGGCATCCGGCGGTGGCCCAGGCGGCCGTGGTCGCGGCCCCGCACCCGCTGTGGGGCGAGACGCCGGTGGCCGTCGTCGTGCCGCGGCAGGGCGCCGAGGCGGGGGCCGAGGACCTGATCGCCTTCTGCCGGGAGCGCCTCCCCCACTTCAAGGCCCCGACGCGGGTGCTGTTCGTGGAGGAGCTGCCGCGCACGGCAAGCGGCAAGATCCAGAAGAACGTGCTGCGGGCGCGGCTGCACTGACCACCTTCGGAGCGGGGCCTGGGTCCGAATGGGCGCTGGCACGGCGCCGGGTCTGTCCCATGATGGAAGTACAGACGGGGGTGGGACGATGGGCGTGCAGGCGGTGCGCCCGGACCGGTCCGGCCCCGTGGTGGCGCTGCGGGGGATCGTCAAGGTCTACGCTGAGGCTGCCATCGGAGTCCGCGCCCTCGACGGGGTCGACCTGCGCGTCGAGCGCGGCGAGATGGTCGCGATCATGGGCCCCTCGGGCTCCGGCAAGTCGACCCTGATGAACATCCTGGGGTGCCTGGACCGGCCGACGGCCGGGGTCTACGAGATTGCGGGCCGTGACGTCGCCCACCTCTCGGACGACGCCCTGGCCGAGGTGCGGAATCGCTTCATGGGGTTCATCTTCCAGAACTACAACCTGCTGCCACGCATGACCGCCCTGGAGAACGTGGAGCTGCCGCTGATCTACCGGGGCATGCGCGGCCACGCGCGCCGGGAGGCCGCCGAAGCCGCCCTCGCCGCAGTGGGCCTCGCCGACCGCATGCGCCATATGCCGGCCGAGCTATCGGGCGGGCAGCAGCAGCGCGTCGCCATCGCCCGGGCCCTGGTCACGCAGCCGGAGGTCCTGCTGGCCGACGAGCCGACCGGCAACCTCGACAGCCACTCCGGCACGGAAATCATGGCGCTGGTGCAACACCTCAACGACGGCGGCATCACGGTGATCATGGTGACCCACGACCCCCGCATCGCGCGCCACTGCCACCGGATCGTGCAGCTGAGCGACGGGCGCATCGTGGGGGATGAGCCGGTGGCGGAGCCGCTGCGGGCGGAGGCCGAGATGACTGGGGCGCATGCCTGAGAACCAAAGCGGCGGGGGTGTGCGGAGCGCGTCCGCACACCCCTGCCGCAGATTACCGATGGCGCCCCGCTAACACTCGCTGTACCCGCAGGAGAAGCAGAGGGCGCAGCCCTCGATGTACGCGAGCGTATGGAGGCCGCAGGCGGGGCAGAGGTTGAACGTGCTGGCGTGGACCTCGCCGGCCTCCTCGGGCAGGTGCACGTGCGCCAGCGCCGCGCCCACCACCTCCGGTGTTGCAACGGCTTCCGCGACGGGCTTGACGGCATGGGTTCCACGCTTGCCGTGCCCGTTTTGCTGGGGCTTGCCCCCAGCCGGCCGCTCCTGCCCCTCCCCCTGCTGCAGGATCTCGTCGATGAACTGGCCCATGGCATCCGGGACGGAGCGGACGCGGCCGGGACCGAAGCCCACCGAGCGGCTTCCGCCGATGCCCTTCAGCTGGTTGGCGACCTCGGCCGGGTCGACGCCGGAGCGCAGCGCCACCGACACCAGCCGCGCGATGCCCTCTGTGAAGGCCGAGACGTCCGAGCCCGCCTTGCCGATGGTCGCGAACAGCTCGACGGGATGCCCGTCGAGGGTGTTCAGGGTCAGGAACAGCGTCCCGAGCGGGGTCTGCTTGCGGTCGGTGAAGCCGGTGAGCCGCGCCGGCCGCTCGATCGGCCGGATGTGCCCCCAGCGGCCGTTGACCTTGTGGCCCAGGGGAAACACCTGGTCGTCCTCGGCCGGCTGCGGCTGCGCCGCCGCCTTCGGCTTCTCATCCTCCAGCTTGGTCAGCACGCCGGCGCGGCACCCGTCGCGGAAGTAGGTGACGCCCTTGCAGCCGAGGTCGTAGGCCAGCGTGTAGAGCGTCTTGACCTCCTCGACCGTGTGGGAGTTCGGGGCGTTCACCGTCTTGCTTATGCTGGCGTCGACGTAGTTCTGGATCGCCGCCTGCATCCGGACGTGCTCCTCCGGGCTCAGCTGATCCGCCGACACGAAGTAGGGCGGCGCCGGCTGGTCGGGGTGCTCCTCCATCCACTTCTGGTACAGCTCGTGGTA
>JAJYVM010000371.1 GCA_021792015.1 Bacillota bacterium
GCATGGCCTACGCCATCCCTGGCTACGGGGACGCATGGCCTACGCCATCCCTGGCAGAAGCATCCCAGCTAAGCCTACGCCCTCCCTGGCAGAAGCATCCTGGCTAGGCCTACGCCATCCCTGGCTTCGGGGTGCGACGTTCACGAAAGAACACGCGCAGCACCTCGCCGCACTCCGCCGCGCGGACCCCCGCCGTCACCTCCAGCCGGTGGTTGAGGCGCGGATCGCGCACGATGTCCATCAGCGAGCCGGCGGCTCCGGCCTTTGGGTCCGCGGCGCCGAAGACCAGCCGCCGCACCCGCGCCAGCATCAGGGCGCCAGCGCACATGGGGCACGGCTCCAGCGTCACATAGAGCGTGGCGCCGTCGAGGTGCCAGGTGCCGGCCGCCGCGGCCGCAGCACGCAGGGCCAGGATCTCCGCGTGCGCCGTGGGGTCGGCCAGCGCCTGCCGTCGGTTGCGGCCCGTCGCGAGCGTGATTCCGTCGCGCACGACCACGCAGCCGACCGGAACCTCGCCGGCGTGCCCCGCGGCCGCGGCCTCCGTCAGGGCCACGCCCATCCAACGCTCGTCGGCGGCCACGGACTCCACGGGCTCCTCGCGCGCGGGCAAGGGCTCACATGCTCCGATCTCGGCACCCCGGCGCCGCCTGCGACGGCGTGCGACCGCGCTTCAGGTTACCATGCGCGCGAGCGGACCGGCAACGGGCCGGGGGACGGGAAAGGGCCCCGCGGTCGCCCCGGCCGCCGGACCCCGTCATGTTGTCTCTTGGTGCGCCCGGAGGGATTTGAACCCCCGGCCAAGGGTTTAGGAAACCCCTGCTCTGTCCAGCTGAGCTACGGGCGCATCTTCAGAACCAGCCTACCATCCGCCGGCGCGCGCGGTCAACGCGGCCGGGGTTGCGTGCTCAGCCCGGGCTCGGGGTCTAGTCGTTCGACGCCGCAAGCCGGGCCACCGACTCGGCCGGGCGCTTGCGCAGGATCCCGATCCGCGCCAGGAACTCGCCGAAGTCGTCCAGGTACGTGTAGACGCATGGAACGAAGAACAGGGTCAGCAGGGTGGAGGTGATCAGCCCGCCGATCAGCACGGTCGCCATCGGCGAGCGCTCCTCCGAGCCGGCGCCGAGCTTCAGGGCCAGGGGCAGCATGGCGAAGACCATCGTGCACGTGGTCATCAGAATCGGTCGCAGCCGCGCGCGGCCGGCCTCGACCACGGCCTCGGCGCGGGCCAGGCCGCGGCTGCGCAGGATCTGCGTGAAGTCGACGAGCAGGATGGCGTTCTTGGCCACCAGGCCCATCAACATGATGAGCCCCATGAAGGAGTACAGGTTCAGGGTGTTGCTCGATATGGCCAGGGCGCTGAAGGCGCCGACGGTGGCCAGGGGCAGGCTGAACAGGACGGCCAGCGGGTACAGCAACGATTCATACAGCGCCGACGTCAGCATGTAGACCAGCAGGATCGAAAGCCCGAAGGCAGCGAACAGCGGCCCGAAAACCTGCTGCTGCTGCTGCGACTGGCCGCCGAGCGACCAGGAGTAGCCCGGCGGCAGGCCGAGCCCGTTCATCAGGTTCGTGACTTCCTGGGTCGCCTGGCCGAGGGGGATGCCGTTCGTGGCGGCATCCAGCGACACCTGGAGCTGGCGGTTGAGGTCGGTGATCTGCGCCGGGGCGTTGGTTTGCGTGACGGTGGCCACCTGGCCGAGCCGGATCACGGCGCCTGAGGCGATCGCCAGAGGCAGGTTCTCCAGCTGCTGCGGCGTCATGGTGCTGCCGCCCGCCACGCTGACGACGATCGGCGTCTCGACCGTGCTGCCGTTCGGAATCAGGTTGCTGGCCGTCGTGCCGGCCACCGCCGTCTGCACCGCCTGGCCGAGCTCTGTGGCGGTGACGCCGAAGTAGGCGGCGGCGTTGCGGTTGATGGTCACGTCCAGCTCGGGGGTCTGCTGGGCCGCCAGGCTGCGGACCCCGACGACGCCGGGCAGGCTCTTCATCTGTGTCGCCACGCGGTTGGCCAGCGCGTTCAGGGTGTTGATGTCCGGCCCCTGCAGCACCACCCCGATCGCCTGGCCGCCGCCACCGCCGCCCCCGATGCCGCCGGAGACGACGGGCACGATGACGGCGCCCGGGAACTGCCGGCCAAGGGCGCGGACCCGGACCAGGTAGTCGTTGATGGGCGGCCGCTGGCCCACGGGCAGCAGGTCGACGTTGATGGCGCCGCTGTTCTCCCCGGCGCCGCCGAAGGGACCGCCGCGCGAGCCGGCCGTGACGTACGTGTCCTGGACGCCCTTCATGGTCCGGATCTCCGCGTCAAGGCGGTTGACCGTGGCCTCGGTCGGCGCCAGCGCCGTCCCGACCGGCATCTGCACGTGGACCTGGAACTGGGAGTTGTCCTCCTGGGGCACAAAGGCCGTTCCGACCCAGCCCAGCGGGATGAAGGCGATGCTGACCAAGAGCGCGAGGATGCCGCCCGCGATGACCAGGCCGCGGCGGCGGAGGGCGCCCGCGATGGCGTGGCCGTACCACTCCCGCAGGTTGCTGTAGCCGCGCTCCCAGGCGGCCGAGAAGCGCGTCCATGCCCCCATGCGCCCCTTGAGACCCGCCAGGAGTGTCTCGTCCAGCGGCTCCTTCAGCCAGCGCGAGGCCAGCATGGGCGTCAGGGTGAAGGACACGAACAGCGAGAAGAGGGTGGCGATCACGATCGTGAGGCCGAACTCGCGGAAGAACTGGCCGACGAGCCCGCTCGTGAACGCGATCGGCGCGTAGACCACCACGTCCGTCAACGTGATGGCGATGGCCGCCTGCCCGATCTCGGTGCGCCCGTCGAAGGCCGCCTGCTCCGGGCTTTTCTTCATGGCCAGGTGGCGGTTGATGTTCTCGAGCACGACGATGGAGTCGTCAACCAGAATGCCTGTGATGAGGGAAAGGGCGACGAGCGAGACCCCGTCGAGGCTGAAGCCGAGAAAGTACATGAGGGTGAAGGTTGAGATCAGCGACGTCGGGATGGCCAGCAGGACGATCAGCATGTTGCGCGGCCGGTGCAGGAACAGCAGCAGCACGATGGCCGGCAGGATGACGGCCAGGATGAGGTCGTCCTCCACGGCGCGCATGGACGCGAAGGTGTAGGTCGTCGAGTCGTTGACGATCTTCATGCGGACGCCCTGGGGCAGCGTGGCCTGAAGGCGGCTGAGCTGCTTCCTCACGGCCGCGTCGACCGTGACGATGTTCGCGCCGCTCTGGGCCTGGATGGAAAGGCCAACAGCCTGCTGGCCGTCCAGCAGCGTCTCCTGGTCGGCCGGCGCGTAGCCCTGCTGGACCGTCGCGACCTGGGAGAGCAGCACGTTGCCCTGCGGCCGCGTGGCCACGACCAGGTTATCGAGCTGGCTCGCGCTCTGGTAGTACGCATTGGTCTGCATGCTGCTGGTCACGCCGCCGACGGTCGTGCTCCCGCCGGGCACGGAGACGTTCTGGGCCGCGATGGCGCCGTCGATCTGCGCCAGCGAGACGCCGTACGCCGCCAGCGCCTGGGGCTGCACCGTGACGTTGACCTGCGGGATCAGGCCACCCTGGATGCTGACCGCCGCCACCCCGGGCACCTGCTGCAGCTGCGGCTGCAGCACGTTGCTGGCCAGGGAGTACAGCTGGTCAGGCCGCAGCGCGCCGGCGATCGCCACGTTCATGATGGGCTGCGCGTTGGGGTTCGCGGAGAGCACGGTGGGCGTGAGCGTGCCCGGCGGGAAGCCCCGCTCGATCCGGTTCACGACCTGGGAGACGCTGTTGGCGGCCTGCGTCACGTTGGTGCCCAGCACGAATTCGATGGCCACCGTGGAGCTTCCCGCCGACGAGGTGCCTGACATCTGCTGGATGCCGGCGATGCCGGAGACGGCGTTCTCGACGGGGAGGGTCACCTGCTGGAGCATGTTCTCCGGCGTGGCGCCCGGCAACTGCACCGAAACGAGGACGAAGGGGAAGCTGACGTTGGGGAGGTTCTGCACCGGCAGGAGGGTGTACGAGATGGCCCCCATGAGGACCAGGCCGAGCACGACCATGATGAGGGTCACCGGACGCCGGATGGCGAGGCGCGTC
>JAJYVM010000372.1 GCA_021792015.1 Bacillota bacterium
GCGAACCAGCAGCGTGAGGCAGGGGAGGGAGCATGCGATGGAGATGACCGGCGGCCAGGCTCTGGCCGCGCAGCTGGTCCGCGAGGGTGTCACGACGCTCTTCGGGCTTCCCGGCGTGCAGCTCAATGCCGCCTTCGACGGGCTCTACGAGCAGCGGGAGCGGCTCCGGCTGGTCAGCACCCGCCACGAGCAGGGGACGACCTACATGGCGGACGGCTACGCCCGCTCGCGGGGCGAGGTCGGCGTGGCCATGGTGGTGCCCGGCCCCGGCGTTCTCAACGCCGGCGCCGGCCTCGCGACGGCCTACGGGTGCTCCTCGCCCGTGCTGCTGATCGCGGGCCAGGTCCCCAGCGCATACATCGGCCGCGGCCTCGGCCAGCTGCACGAGATCGCCGACCAGAGCGGGGTGCTCAGCGGGCTCACCAAGTGGACGGCGATGGCGCGCCAGCCGCAGGAGATCCCGGAGCTGGTGCAGGCGGCGTTCCGCCAGCTGCGCAGCGGACGGCCGCGTCCGGTGGCCCTGGAGGTGCCGCCCGACATCCTCGCCGCCCGCGCCGAGGTGCGGCTGCTCGACCCGGTGCCGAAGACGGGCCTGCGCACGGCCCCCGATCCGGCCGTCCTGCGCGATGCGGCCGCGCTCCTGAAGGGCGCCCAGCACCCGGTGATCGTCGCCGGCGGCGGCGTCCTGGCGTCGGGCGCATGGGCCGAGCTCGCGGCCCTGGCCGAACGGCTGCAGGCCCCGGTCGTGGTGACCCGCAACGGCTGGGGTGCCCTCGACTCGCGCCACCCGCTCTGCCTGAACAGCATGGGCGGCTCCAGGGTGCTGCCGGACGCCGACGTGGTCCTGGCCGCCGGCACGCGGTACGTGGGCGCCGAGGCCATGGCCGCCGAGCGGGCCCGGGTGGTGCTCCTGAACGCCGATCCCCACGACCTCGGCGACCCGCGCCACCCGGCGCTGGCGATGGAGGCCGACGCCAGGCTGGGCTTTGTCGCCCTGGCCGGCGAGCTGGAGGGCCTGCCGCGCCGCCCCGGCCCCTGGTGCGACCTCGACGCGGTCCGCGCCGCCTGCGCCGAGCTGATCCAGGCCGTCCAGCCCCAGGCCCGGTTCCTGCAGGCGTTGCGGACCGCCATCCCCGACGACGGGTTCCTCGTCAGCGAGCTGACGCAGGTCGGCTACATGACCGAGATCGGCTACCCGATCCACCAGCCCGGCACCCTGCTCAAGCCCGGCTACCAGGGCACCCTGGGGTACGGCTTCCCCACGGCCATCGGCGTCAAGGCCGGCTCGCCCGACCGCGCCGTCGTGTCGATCACGGGCGACGGCGGCTTCGGCTGGGCCCTGCCGGAGCTGGCGACCGCCAAGCGGTTCCACATCGCCTCGGTCACCGTGGTCTTCGACGACAAGGCCTTCGGCAACGTCAAGCGCCAGCAGAAGGAGGGCTACGACGGCCATGTGTACGGCTCCGAGCTCACCAACCCCGACTACGTGCGCCTGGCCGAGGCCTTCGGCATCCGCGGGATGCGCGCCGACTCGCCCGAGGCCCTGGAGGGCGCCCTGAAGGAGGCCCTCGCCGACGGAGGCCCCGTCCTGATCTCCGTGCCCGTGGGGGAGATGCCGAACCCGTGGCCCCTGCTCGGCGTCCGGCCCCTGGCGATGGCGAGGCGCTGACACCCGGGGCAGGCAGGGGCCGCGCGGCCCCTACCTGCCCTCGTACCGGCCCGGCAGCAGCACCGGCCGCCCCCCGGGCTCGTACGGCCCGACCCCCTCGTGCTGGCGCACGATCCGCACCACGCCCTCCCGCGGCGGCACCCTGCCGGCGACCAGGGCGTCCCGCAGCCAGTCGGCCATGAACGTCTGGATCTCCAGGCCGGCGATGCCCTCCTTGCCCGAGGCGCGGTGGAACTCGTTTTCGAAGATCCACATCTCCCTGGGCCCGGCCACCGCAGCCAGGGATGGCGTAGGCCATGCGTGATGCATGGGAAGGCCATGGCGTCCTCCAGGTGGCAGAGGGGGTCGTATTCGCCCGTGATCATCAGGGTCGGGCAGGCGATGCGCCCGCCGTCCGCGGCCGTGCCCATGCGCTCCGCCATCTGATCGAAGGCCGCCTCGTCATGGATGCCGGCCATGTACATGAACATCTGCTTGAAGCGGGGCGAGGCCTCCTCGAAGATGGCGACCTTCGGCCCGTAGCAGGCGTGCGTGGTCGCCAGCGCGGCCACCCGCGGATCGATGGCCGCCAGCCGCGGCCCCCAGTGCGACCCGAAGCTGGTCCCGCAGACGCCGATCCGCTCCGGGTCGACCTCCGGCCGCTCCACCAGGTGGTCGATGCACGCCTTCGCGGCCCGCTCGTAGTTGTCCGCGCCCACGCGGATCTTGCGCAGGTTGCTGATGCCCTGGCCCGGCCCGTCGATGCTGAGCACGTGCATCCCGCGCCGCGCGAACGGGTTGGCGAGGGGGTTCGGGAACGACTCCTTGGTCATGTCCATCCCGGGAACGAACAGGACGGCCGGCGCACGGCGCCGGCCGGGCAAAAGATGCAGCCGGGCCTGGATCTGCACCCCCTCCCAGGGCACCTCCACGGTCTCGACGTCCGCGCCGGAATGCGCCACCACCCTGTCGAAGGCCGCCATGTGCAGCCCGTGCAGGGCGATCTTCTCCGCGTGGTCGTCCTGGAAGATCGCGTGCTGCGCGTCCCGGTACGCCATGCAGGCGCGCCACCACAGCTGCGCCGCCGTCTCCGCGTGGCCCGCCGCCTCCGCCGCCGCGGCGATGTTCTGGTAGTGGCGCCCCACCTTGTAGAGCGAGCGCGGGATCATGCGGTACGACTTCACCTCGGCCGGCAGCTCGCGCTCCTCGTTGGCGAAGTTCTGCACCCGGCCCGTCGTCTTGACCATCCAGTCCAGGATCCACTGCTGGTTGTCCCGGCGCCGCTCCGTCCTCACCCGCACCGCGTCCTCAGGCTCCTCAGGCCATCGTCGAGCCGCCGTTGACGTCCACGCACTGCCCGGTCATGAAGCGCGCGTCGTCCGAGGCCAGGTACACGGCCGCTGCGGCGATGTCGTCCGGGTCGCCCATGTGCCGCAGGGGCAGGGCCCGCGCCCGCACCGCCGCCACATCGGGCGGGTAGATGCCGCGGTTCATGTCCGTGATGACGCTGCCGGGGCAGATCGCGTTGACGGTGACGCCGTCGGGACCGACCTCGCGCGCCAGCGACTTCGTGTAGGCGAGGATGAAGCCCTTGGTCCCCGAGTAGACGGCGAAGTTCTCGCCGCCGACGTGGCCCAGCTGCGAGGAGAGGTTGATCACGCGCCCGCGGCCGCTTCCGCGCAGGGCCGGCAGCAGGGCGTGGGTGAGGCGCAGCGTGCCCCAGACGTTGACGTCCAGCATCGCCTGCCAGTCGGCCGGGCCCTGATCGGCGAACGGCCGCACGTCCATGATCCCGGCGTTGTTCACCAGCACATCCACCCGGCCGAAGGCATCCAGCGCCGCCGCCGCCAGGGCCGCGCAGTCCGCCGCCACCCCGATGTCGGCGCGCACCGCGACGGCCCGCCTGCCGGCGCGCGTAGCCTCCGCCACGACCTCGCGCGCCTCCGCCTCCGCCGCGCGGTAGTTCACCACGATGTCCGCGCCCTCGGCCGCGAAGCGCAGGGCCGTCGCTCGCCCGAAGCCGCGGCTCGCGCCCGTGATCAGGGCCACCCGCCCGTCCAGCCTGCCCGTATCGATCCCTCCGGTGGAGCAAGGATACGGGGCCCCGGCGCGGCGAACCTGCCCGTGGGGGTGAGGGGATGGCGGAGCGGACGCCGGCCGGGCCCATCGACGTGCACGCCCACTACCTGCCGAGCTGGCGGGCGCCCATGCCGGCGGAGCTGTTCGACCTCGGCGCGCAGCTGGCGGAGATGGACCGCCTGGGCATCGCGCTGCGGGTGGTCTGCCCGCCGCCGTTCGCCCTTGCGTACGTGGGCGAGCCGGATGCGAATTTGAACCGCGCGCTGGCGCGCGCGGTCAGCACGGCCGGCAGCCGCTTTCTGGGGCTTGGCACGGTGCCCTTGCACAGGCCGGAGGCGGCGGCCGCCGA
>JAJYVM010000373.1 GCA_021792015.1 Bacillota bacterium
GCCCGTCCATGCTGCCATCGTGGCAACGGCGAGCCGGAAGGCAACCGCCGGCGCCGGTGATGGCCGAGAAGGTGGCGGTATGGCGACCGCTGGCAGGCAGCACGCGGCAGAGGGCGTGCCCGCGGTCGGGCTGACCCTTGGCAGGGACGCGGCACACCTTCCGTTGGCCGGTCGGCCATGCCATGGGGGAATAGGAAACGCCGCGCAGCGGCAGGCGGTGCTCCATGGCATGCTGTCCATGGCCAAGTCAGCCCTGCAGCCGGGGCTCGTGCCGAGCCTGCCGTACCGGTGGCGGCGCGCGGCCCACCCGCCGACCGCCGAGCCCCGCGATCGCCGCCGGGCTGAGCGGGACGGGGCCGGGCTAACGCCCGGCCCCGTATGCCTGCCAGAAGTCCGCGAAGACGCGGGCCCCGCGCTCCAGGTCCTTCTCCAGCATGAACTCGTTGGGGGCGTGGACGTTCTCGCCCTTGGGCGCGAGCCCGACCGTCCAGACGCCCAGTGTGTCCTGGACCATCTGCGTCACGGGCAGGGTGCCGCCGGCCCGGGTGTAGAGGGGCGCAACGCCGTAGATGTCCTCCAGTACGTCCGCCGCGATCTTGACCTCGGGCAGGTCTCTCGGCATCATGTACGGCTTGGCCTTGCCCGGGAAGCGGTGCAGTGTGGCCGTGACGCCGGGCGGCGTGTGGGACCGGAGGTGGGCCTCGATCAGATCAAGGATGCGGTCCGGGTCCTGGTCGGCCACCAGGCGGCACGTGATCTTGGCGTGGGCTTCGCGCGGCAGCACCGTCTTGCTGCCGTCGCCCTGGAAGCCGCCCCACATGCCGTTGACCTCCAGGGTCGGGCGGGCCCATTGCCGCTCCAGGGTCGTGTATCCGACCTCGCCGAAGAGCGCCGGCACCTGGAGATCGCGCCGGTAGGCTTCCTCATCGAACGGGACCGAGGCGATGTCGGCCTTCTCCGCCGCCGTAATGGGCTTTACATCACTGTAGAACCCGGCGACGCTGATGCGACCGTCCGCGTCGTGCATGGAGGCGAGGATGGTGGCCAGGGCATGCAGCGGGTTGGCCACACCACCGCCGTGCCCACCGGAGTGCAGGTCCACGCGGGCGCCTCGCACGTCGATCTGGCAGGATGCGATGCCCTTGTAGGCCAGGGTGAGGGACGGGCGCTCGAAGTCGAACATCGAGCCGTCCGCGGAGAGCAGCACATCGCAGGCCAGCCGCCCGCGGTGCTCGCGCAGGAAGCCCGGCAGGCTGGGGCTGCCGATCTCCTCCTCGCCCTCGAACATGAACTTCAGGTTGCATGCCGGCTTGCCCGCCGTCCGCGCCACGGCCTCAAGGGCCATGATCGTGCAGTACAGGCGCTTGTCGTCGGCGGCACCACGTGCGTAGATACGCCCGTTGCGCACCGTCGGCTCGAACGGCGCGGTCTCCCACAGATCGACCGGGTCCGCCGGCTGGACGTCATAGTGCCCGTACACCAGGGCGGTCGGGCGGTCTTTGCCGACCAGCCACTCCCCGTACACGACGGGGTGGCCCTCCGTGGGCACGATCTCCGCCGTCGGGCAGCCGGCCGCGCGCAGGGCGGCGGCGACCCACTCGGCGGCGCGCGCCATGTCCGCCCTGTGGGCGGTGAGCGCGCTCTGGCTGGGAATGCGCAGGAACTCGAAGTAGCGGTTGCGGAAGTCGTCGTGGTGGCCCTTCAGATAGTCGGCGGCCGCTTTGTCGGCCATGGCTTGTGCCCTCCCCAGTTCAGGCGAAGATCACGTACTGGCGCAGGAACGCGTCCACGGAGCGGTAGAAGGCCTCGATGGTGTCGGATCGCCGCCACCCATGTCCCTCGCCGGCGTAGACATGGTACTCGTGCGGCACGCCGCGGCGGCGCAGCGACTCCACGACCGTGTCCGCCTGGTTTTTGGGCACCACCACGTCCACCTCGCCCTGGAACACGGCGATGGGGTCCACGATGCGGTCGGCGGTGAAGATGGGCGACCGCTCGCGGTAGCGGGCGGCCTCCTCCGGCAGCGGGCCGATCATGGAGTCCAGGTAGCGCTCCTCGAACTTGTGGGTTTCCGCGGCGAGCGTGAAGAGGTTGCTCACGCCGTACAGGCAGACACCGGCCTTGAACGCGCCGGGCTCCGTCGTGAGCGCGCGCAGGACGGTGTACCCGCCGGCGCTGCCGCCCATGATCACCAGACGGCCGCCGTCGGCCAGGCCCTGGGCGGCCAGGTGGCGGCCGCCGCTGACGGCATCCTCGACGTCGTAGATCCCCCAGGTGCCGCGCAGCTCGTCCCGGTAGCGGCGGCCGTAACCGGAGCTGCCGCGGTAGTTGACGTCGAGGACGGCGTAACCACGCGTGGCAAAGAACTGGGCGTTCGGGGACCAGCCGGCCACGGACTGGCCGGTCGGCCCGCCGTGGATGAGGATCACGGCCGGCGGCAGGCCGGGACTCACGCAGGCGGGTGAGGTGGGGGCGTAGTACAGGCCGTGGACGGTGCTCCCGTCGGCGGTCGCCCAGCTCAGGGGCTGGGCCGGGGCCAGGGCCTCCGCGGGGACCGTCTCCGGGGCCGAGCGACGGAGGACGGAGGCCCGGCCGCCGTCCATCGCGACGATGCGGGGCGGGATGCGCGATGACGACGCGACGCAGGCCACGCGGTCGCCCCTGGGCGCCACCGCGAGTTGAGCGAGGTGGGTGTACTCCGGCAGCGCGACGGCCGCCTCGTCCCCGTCCAGCCCCACCCGCACGAGGCTGCTCACGCCCTGCCGGTCCAGCAGATAGTAAAGGCTCTTCCCGTCGGCGGCCCAGCCCAGGGTGCGCAGGCCCTGGGCCCAAGCCGTGCGGCCCCCGGCCTCGGCGTCGCCGTGGCGCGTCAGCTGACGCGCCGTCCCACCGGCGAGGTCGTGCAGGTAGAGGTTCCACCAGCCGGTCGCATCCGAGGCGTAGGCGAGCAGCAGGCCGTCCGGCGAGAAGGCCGGCTGGAGCAGGGCCTGCTCGCCGCCCGCGATTTCCGTGACCTCCCCGCTCTCCACGTCGACGACCCGCACCCACGTGCCGTCCCACGGCATGTGGGGGTGGTTCCAGCAGACGTAGGCGAGCCGGCGGCCATCCGGGTGCCAGGCGGGCTGCATGTAGAAGTCCTCGCCCTGCACGACCCGGCGCGGCCAGGTGTCGCCGGCCGCGTCGACCACCGCGATGGCGTCTCGGCGCTCGTACGAGTGGACGAAGGCCACGCGGCGCCCGTCCGGCGCGACCGTGGGCGAGGCGGCCTCCCCGAAGGCAGGCGTGATGGCGCGGGCGGAACCGCCGGTCAGGGGCTGGCGGAACAGGCGACCATCGGCGCTGTAGTAGACAAAGCCGCCGTGGACCGTGAAATCGCCGCCGCCGTACCCAACGCGGGCACGCACCGAGCGCTCGGCGGTCAGGTCGCGCGATGCGGGCTCGCCCCGGCTCTGGGCGACGAGGACGCCCTTGTCGGAACGGCCCTCGAGCCAGACCAGGGTCTCGCCGTCGCTGTCCCAGGTCGGATCGCTGAGGCGCATGCCGGCGGCCATCTGGGCCGGGCTGAAGGGGCTGGGCCAGAGCCCGTAGGGGAGCGAGCGCTTGTCCAGGGGCGCCACCCCGCTTTCCCGCCGTCCTTCGCCTCCGGGACAGGCGAGTCCTGGCTCGCGCAGGCGTCGATGAAGTGGTAGTTGATTAATTATGATAGTAGCTATCAACAAGGAGGTGGTGCCGCTGTGCGTCGCGCGCCGTGCGTCGCGCTGGTGGCGTTCGGCGTGTTCCTGGCGCTCTCGGCGAGCCTGGCGCTGGTTGTCGTGCTGACCCTGCTCTGGCCCCAGAGCCCCCTGGCCGACATCTGGCTGGCCAAGCCGGCCGCCTTCGCACGCCTGCTGGGCGCGCGTCCGGCCGCCGCCACCGGCTTCGCGCTCCTGGCGGCCATCCTCGCCGTGGCGGCGGTCCGGTGGCACCGCCGGCAGCGCCTTGGCTGGTCCCTGGCGCTGCTGGTCGTCGCCGTGAATCTCGCCGCTGACGTGGGGGCGCTGCTCGCCGTGCGTCAGGCGACGAATCTCCTG
>JAJYVM010000008.1 GCA_021792015.1 Bacillota bacterium
TCATCTGAGGCATGGTCGTCGTCATGAGGGCCGAGAGGCCCTCCACGTCGGCCCCCATCTCGCGCGCCGTCCGCACCACCAGCTCGTTCTTGACGTTGCGGCCGAGGTCGATGACCCGGAAGCCGTGGTTCTCCAGCATGACGGCGCAGATGTTCTTGCCGATGTCGTGGATATCGCCCTGGACCGTCGCCAGCACCACGGTGCCGACCTGACCTCTGCCCTCCTTCAGCTTCTCCAGCTCCGGTTTGAGACGGTTGAAGGCGCGCTTCATGGCCTCCGCGGAGAGCATGAGCTGCGGCAGGAAGTACGTGCCGTCGCCGAAGAGGCGCCCAACCTCCTCCATACCGACGATCAGGCACTCATTGAGAATCTCGACCGGGCCGTCCCCGCGCGCCAGCGCCTTCTCCAGCGGCGCCTCGATGCCGTCCTTGTCTCCCTCGACGACGGCGTCGTAGAGGGCTCGGGACAGCGGCTCGGCCGGGATGCGCTCGGGGGCCGGGCCCGTCTGCTTGATGGTGCCCGCGAGGGCCTGCTGCCGCGCGAGGGCGGCGGCCGTCGGCGCCTTGCCGCCTTGGGACCCTTCCCGGGCCGGCGTGGGGGCCTTGGGCGCCTTGTCCGGGCCCCCGGCAGGTACGGCCGGCGTCAGGACATCACCGCGCTTTCTCAGCGCCGCCTCCGCCTCCTCGAGGGTGTGGACCAGGCTGCGCGACTGCATCCGGGCGATGTAGGCGCGGCTGTCGCGGTCGCGGTATCCGAAGACGCGTGTGGCCGCGATCGTGTCCATCAGGCGAAGGTCGAGCGGGTTGCAGATCGCCATGTCCAGGCCGGCCGCGATGGCCATCGTCATGAACACCGCGTTCAGGAAGGTGCGCTGCGGCAATCCGAAGGAGATGTTGCTGATGCCGAGGCTGGTGGCGCAGCCGAGCTCCGCCTTCACCAGGCGGATGCCGGCCAGCGTCTCCCGCGCGGCGTCCTGCTGCGCCCCGGCCGTCAGGCAGAGGCAGTCGATGACCACGTCCTGGCGCGGGATGCCGGCCGCCTCCGCCTCGCGCACCAACCGCTCCGCGATGCGCAGCCGGTCCTGAGCCGTGGCGGGCAGGCCCGCGTCGTCGATCGTGAGGCCCAGCACGGCGGCGCCGTAGCGCTTGGCCACAGGCAGCACGGCCTCGGCGCGGCCCTCCTCGGCCGAGAACGAGTTCACCATGGCCTTGCCGCTGTACGCACGCATGCCGGCGGCCAGGACGTCGGGGCCCGGAGAGTCGATCATCAGCGGCACATCCACGGCGTCCTGCACGACGGTCACGGCCCGGGCCATCGCGGCGGCCTCGTCGATGGAGGGCACGCCGCAGTTGATGTCGAGCATGGTGGCGCCGGCGGCCACCTGATCCCGGGCCTCCTGGCGGACAAGGGCCATCGCCCCCGACTTGATGTCGGCCGAGAGCCGCTTGCGCCCGGTGGGGTTGATCCGCTCGCCGATGACGATCGGGAGCTCGGCGTCGCCGAACAGGAGGGGCAGGCGGCGGCTGGCAAGGGCCAGGCGCGGCTGGCGCTCGCCAAGCGCGGGCAGCTTTGCGCCACGGAGCGCACCCGCGATCAGGCGGGTGTACTCGGGTGTCGTGCCGCAGCAGCTGCCGACGATGGAGGCACCGGCTTCAACCAGCTTCGGCGCCCAGTCGGCGAAGTCGAGGGAGCCAAGCGGGAAGACCGTCTCGCCGTCCTGGAGGATGGGCAGGCCGGCGTTGGCCATCACGCTGATGGGAACCGTCGCCACCTTGGCCATCCGCTCGACGACGCCCCGCAGACCATCCGGCCCCAGCGAGCAGTTGGCGCCCACCACCCCGGCACCCAGGGCCTCCAGGATGACGACGGCCGCCTCGGGCTCGGTGCCGGTGAAGGCCCGCCCGTCCTGGCCGAAGGTCATCTCCGCGATGACGTCCAGGCCGGCGTCGCGGCAGGCGAAGATCGCCGCCCGCACCTCCTGGATGTCGAGCATGGTCTCGATGATGGCGAGGGTCGCCCCGGCCGCGCGGGCTGCCCGGGCCTCCTCGGCGAAGAGCTCGTGCGCTTGGTCGAAGGAGATCTCCCCGATCGGCTCGACCAGGTGGCCGATGGGCCCAAACGAAACGGCCACCGCGGCCCGGCCCTCCGCGGCCCCGAGGGCGATCTCGACGCCGGCTTTGGTGTAGTCCGCGACCCGATGGCCGAGCCCGTACGCATCCATCTTGAGGCGCGTCGCCCCGAAGGTGTTGGTCTCGATCAGCCGTGCGCCGGCGGCGATGTACCGCTCGTGGATGGTGCGGATCACATCCGGCCGCTCGATGTTCCAGATCTCGGGGCAGCCGCCCGGCGGCAGCCCAAGCGCCTGGATCTGCGTGCCCATCGCACCGTCACCCACGATGACGGTGCCATCCCAGAACGGGCACAGGGCGCGGGGCAGCGGGTTCCTCGGCGTCATGCGAGCACCACCTCTCTCCGCCGGTAGCGGCAGCCGGCCAGCCGGCAGACGGCGCAGCCGTAAGCCGCCTCCGCCCCGCCCCGGACCCAGCCGATCACCCCGCAGAAGGATTTCTCGGGCACCAGGTAATGGGCCTCGCTCAGAAAGAGCCCGATCCGCCGGGCCTGCAGCGCACGCAGGATCCCGGCCGTGTCGGCGATGTCCCAGCCCTCATACCCCGGGCTGTATGGCGCCGTCGCGCCGTAGCCGGGCTCGGCCTGGCTCCGCACCTGCTCGGAAAGGGCACGGACGGCGGCCGAGCCGCAGGCGTCCAGCACGACCGCCCGCGTGTACTCGCCGGCGCTGAAGGCGGCACGCGCGGCATCGCTGATGGCGCCGCCAACCGTGCCCGCGAACACGGTGACCCGCTCGGCGCCCGCCAGAACCCGCCGCAGGGCGGGGCTGGTCCACGTCAGGCCGAGGTCGGGAACGCGGAGATCGGCTGCGCAATCCAGACGGGCTGTCGCCTGCAGGAGGAGGGGCTGAAGGAGGCCGCGCGCCTCGGCGCAGCCGGCAGCCACGGCGCCCATGGCGGCAGGGGACGGGCGGGTCCGCCCATCCCTGAATCCCAGCGCCCTCAGGACCTCCGCATCGTCGAAGACGGGGCATTCTCCTATCTCTCAGGCGCCGTGCGCCTGCAGGAGTTGGCACCGTTCCCCATCCGGGGGTCGGTTGCCGGGCTTCATCGGGCCAGTCCCTCCGCCACTCTGGATAGAAGCCGATGCAATTGTCTCCACTCGACTATATCGGCCTTGATCCCCCTCCCGCAACGGCCTACAGGTCTTTGGACGCGGCTTGGCGCGTGCGCAGCCTGCCCCGTGGCAGCAGCCATGCTGCCGCGAGACGGTCAGCAGCAGCATGGCCGAACTGCCCCGCGCCGGGGTCGTGAGCACCGGTCGTGGCAGCGTGCGGATCGACCGCGAGCGGGCCCTCGATACCCGCGACGACATCGCCTGAGCGCAGGGTGCCGCCGGCACGTTCCCCCTTGTGGTCAGGACCACTGGGTCCTAAACTGGTCCTGACCAGTTGCGGAGCAGCTTGAACCGCGGGCCTCTCGCCCCCAACGGCGGTCGAGGGGAGGAGCATTGCCATGCTCCAGAGCGCCGCAACGGGAACCGGTGCGCCCACGCCGAGCCGCAAGGCTCGGCGGGCGCGAACAAGGGGCGGAAAGGCCATCGCCGCGCAAATCCACCAAACGCTCGTGATCCTGGTCTTCGCAGCCGCCGCTGGCATCATTGGCTCCATGCTCGGCCTCGGGGGCGGGGTCATCATCGTGCCCGTCCTGACCCTGATCTTCCACCTGCCGCTGCGGGACGCCATCGGCGCCTCGATCGTGTCGGTCATCGCCACCAGCAGCGGCGCCGCCGTGGCATATGTGCGCGACGGGCTCAGCAACCTGCGCGTCGGGATGTTTCTGGAGATCGCCACGACGACGGGCGCCATCGCCGGCGCCTACCTTGCAGGCGTGCTGCCGACGGCCGTGCTGTATACGGTCTTCGGCCTGATGCTCGCCTATTCGGCGATCGCGCTCCTGCAAAACCGCCACGTGGAGCTGCCCCAGCTCGCGGCGAGCCACCCGCTGGCCGCCCGGCTGAAGCTGGCCAGCACATACCACGACGCGGTCCTCGGCCGCGACGTCCACTACGAGGTCGCCAATCCCTACGGCGGGCTCGGCATGATGGGCGCCGCGGGACTGATGTCCGGCCTGCTCGGGATCGGCAGCGGGCTGTTCAAGGTGTTGGCGATGGACGTCTTCATGAAGCTGCCCCTCAAGGTCTCGACGGCGACCAGCAACTTCATGATCGGGGTCACGGCGGCCGCGAGCGCCGGCGTCTACTTCGCCCGAGGCGACATCCAGCCGACGCTGGCGGTGCCCGTCGCGCTCGGCGTGCTCGCCGGCGCGCTGCTCGGCACCCGCTGGATGGTCAAATTTCGCAATCGCACGCTGCGCTATGTGTTTGTGCCGATCCTGCTGGCGACGGCCTTTGAGATGGTCCTGAGAGGGGCGTAGGTCGGCTTGGGACAAAGTGCTGCGCAGGTGGAGGCCGGCGGCGGCGACAGTTCGGCGGACGGGGCGGGACGCGGTTCGGCGGGGATGGCCCCGCTCATCAGCCGGGCCCTCCTGGTGGGCGTCAGCGTGAGCGCGGCCACCACCATCGCCGGATTTCTGATGTACGTTATTCTCGGTGGGGGTGGATACCCTCCGGGGGTCTTCCCCGTGGCGATCGGCAGCGTGCTGAGCGGGGTGGTGGCGATGCGGCCATTCGCCATCATCGATCTCGGACTGCTGCTGCTGATCCTCACACCGGTGTTTCGGGTGGCCGTCGGCATCGTCGGGTTCGCGCGCGAGCATGACTCGACGATGGTGGCGGCCACCTCGTATGTTATGTGCATGCTCATCCTCAGCTTCCTGCTCGGAAAGGCGGGCGGCTAGGCACGGGCCAAGGAGGCGATCGGAGGTGCCTGGTCCCGTGACCGCGCCCCTGCATGTGCGGCTCAGAAACGCGCTGCAGGAGCGCATCATGACCGGCGACCTGCCGCCGCACAGCCCGTTGCCGGGGGAGCGCCCCCTGATGACGCAGTACGGCGTGAGCCGCGCAACGATCCGTCAGGCGATCGCGGAACTGTGCAGCGAGGGCGTCCTCTACCGGCTGCCGCGTCGCGGCACGTATGTCGCGGCACCGAAGTTCTCCGCGACGCTGGCCGAGCTGGTCGGCTTCGCCGAGGAGCTGCATGAGCGCGGGCTCATGGCCGACACGACCGTCCTGAGCCTGGCGGTGGGCACGGCCGACGCCAGCGAGGCCGAGCAGCTGGAGGTGCAGGCGGGAGCCCGGGTCCTGCGCATCGAGCGCTTGGTGCGCGTCGAGCGCGCACCTCTCTTCTACGACCAGACCCTGCTGCCGGCCGACGTCGGCGAAGGGTTGACGGCGGCCGAGGTCAGCAGCCTGCCGCTCTATACCCTCATCGAGCGGCGCGGCGTGCGCCTCGGTGAGGGCGATCAGACGATCGACGCGGTGCGGGCAACGGGGCGCGAGGCGGCGCGGCTGCAGGTCAGCGAGGGCTCCCCGCTCCTCCGCGTGCGGCGCGTCACGCGCGGCAGCGACGGCCGCGTGGTCGAAGCAGCTCTTGCCCACTACCGCAGCGACCGCTACCAATACCGCCTGACGCTTCGCCGGCAGCGGTAGCCACTGGCGGGGACGCCGTGGCGTCCGGCGCTTGGCCCGCGTCCGTCGCCGCGCGGCTGCGGACGGCGGTGGACGCGGCCAGATCATGGCGCTTCAGAGCCGGCACCGTCGCCTGGCGATACCGAGTGGGCTGAAGGCGGCGGGCATGCGGTCCCCGGCGTCTGCGCCATGGGCGTGAACGGCCGCCGTGCCCGGGTGGGGTTACTTTCGCGGGGGGCCGTTCCCCGCGCGGCCGTGGCCACGCCCACGTGCCGGGTTGCCGGCGGGGCGCCGGTGCCAGCCCGTCACCGCCGGTGGATGGGGGCAGCGCGCCGGGGTAGCATCGGTCCTGGGAACCGCCGACCCGTGCTGAGGGGTGGCTGCATCCGGTGGCGGTGATCGAGCGGCTCGGCTTCGCCGGCTGGTTCGGCGCGGCCATTTGGTTCAGCGCCTTCGGCACGTCGGCGCTGTTTGGCGGGCTCGGGCTGGCGGGGGCCGCGGGCCCCCTGGACCTGCTCTTTGCCTCCCTCTTCTGGTTCTGCGCGGGGTGCGGCTGCGTGGCCCTGGTCGGCGCCGTGGCGACGCGTGCCCGGCCTCGGGGCGGTCTGCGGATCGCCATGGCAGCCGCCGTCCTCGCGGCCGGGCTCTGCCTCAGCCTGGTCATCGAGCCTTGGTTTGGACGCACCGCCGGCAATCCCGCCTCATTCGCGGCCGCGCACACGACCTCGTTCGTACTGGCGCTATTGGCCTGGCTGGCATCCGGCGTCGGTCTGGGCGCGGAGCGGGCGTAGGCCGTGGGCGGTGGCGGCGGGCGACAGCGATGGGCGGCGGGGCGCCTGCGGCGGGCGTAGGCCGTGGGCGGCGGCGGCCGGCAGTGGCGGGCGGCCGTGGGCGGCGCCCCGGCCGTGGCACACGCTCCGGTCGGTGCGGCGGACTGCGCCGTCGCCCTCCCCGGCAGCGGAAGGGCCCTGCCGACGCGCGGGGTCGCGCGCGTCCCGTTCGCAGGCTGAGTGCCCGTCCCGCCGGGTCCGTCCGGCCGGGTCCGCATGGACTTTGCCTGCGCCCTCGGGGCGATGGTAGCCTGAGGAAAGGATGTGGTCGTCGTCAGCAGTGGGGAACGGCCTGCGGAAGCCCGGGTCGCGATCGTCGGCGGCGGGATCAGCGGGCTGGCCGCGGCGCACTTTCTGGCGTCCCGGACGCGGGCCCGTGTGCTCGTGCTGGAGGCGGAGGCCCGGATCGGCGGCAAGGTGCTGACGCGCGATCTGGGCGGCATCCGGGTCGAGGCTGGCCCCGACGGCTTTCTCGCCGACGCGGGCCTGCTGGCGCTCTGTCGCGAGCTCGGCCTCGAACAGGAGCTCGTCGAAGCCCTGACCACAAGGGCGTACTTTTGGGAGGCGGA
Source organism: Bacillota bacterium (assembly GCA_021792015.1). GTDB lineage: Bacteria > Bacillota > Sulfobacillia > RBS10-35 > JAJYVM01 > JAJYVM01. The sequence continues at coordinate 7,058 of JAJYVM010000008.1, forward strand.
CGGGGAGCTGCGGCCGCTGGCTCCGCCGGACATGCGGCATGCGGCGGTGACCGGGCGGGCACCCACCCGCTTCCTTGCCCTGCGGGGCGGGCTTGACAGCCTCATGGCGGCCCTCGCCCGGAGCACACCGCACATCGAGGTCCGCACGAAGGCCACGGTGCGTTCCCTGCGCGAGGCGCCCGGCGGCGTCGTGCTCACCCTGGAGGCGGGCGGGACGCTGCAGGCGGATGCCGTGGTCCTCGCCGTGCCGGCCCACCAGGTCGCGCGGCTGCTGGCCGACGTGCGGCCGGTGGCCGCGGACGCCCTCGCCGCCATCCGCTACCTCGACCTGGGCGTGATCGCCCTGCGCTACCCCGGCCAGCCCTGGCAGTTGGACGGCAGCGGCTTCCTGGCGGCGGAGCGGCCCGATCGCATCATCAGCGGGTGCACCTGGGCCTCGGCGAAGTGGCCCCACCTGGCCGGCGGCGAGGACACGGTGCTTCGGGCCACCGTCGGCGGCTCGGGCAGCCGGACGTGGGCAGCGCTTGACGATCAGGGGCTGGTCGCCGCCGTGCACCGCGACCTGGTCGCGGCCCTCGGGCCCGCCCCGGCCCCGGCCGCCAGCGTCGTGACGCGCTGGCCGAAAGGCATCCCCGACCACCGCTTCCGCGACCCGGCCGGCGTGCAGCAGGCGCGGGTGGCGCTGGCCGACAGCCGCGTCCTGCTGACGGCGGGCGGCTACCTGGGGGGCGGCATGGCCTCGTGTGTGGCCGATGCGGCCCAGGTGGCCGACGCCATGGCCACCCTGCTGGCCGTCGGCGCGCCGGCCTAAGCGCCGGTCGGGCCCGGCTCGGGCCGGCTGACAGCCGCGATGTAGCGCTCCGCGGAGCGCGCCACCGCCTGCCGCGCGCCGGTCTCGATCACGCCCCCGAAGGCACCATAGAGGCGATCGTACGCGAACTGGGCCGCCGCAGCGGCGATGCGGCGCACCTCCCACGCCGGCAGCGGCGTCAGGTTGGGGTAGCTGTACATGAAGCTCACCCAGTCCCGATGCGGAACGCACTGAATGGTGTCCCCCGTGAGCAGCGCCCCGCGGCCGCCGGCCCCGGCCGCCCAGTGCAGCACCGCGGCCCCGGCGAAGTGGCCGCCGAGCCGGGCGAGCGTGAGGCCGTCCCCGAGCGCCAGCCGCTCCCCGGACCAGAAGACGACGCGCGGCGAGGTCCGCACCGCCCACTCGCGGTCGTCCTCGTGGAGGTAGACATTGGCGCCAAAGGCCTCGGCCCACTCCACCATGGTCGTGTAGTAGTGCGGGTGCGAGATCGCGATCGCCGCCAGGCCGCCAAGCGCGCGCACGCGCGCGAGCGTCGCGTCGTCGAGCAGGGCGATGCAATCCCAGAGCACGTTGCCGCCCGGCGCCTTCACCAGGAGGGCCCGCTGGCCGATGGCGAAGCGCGGCTCCGTCGCGATGGCGGTGAGGCCGGGTTCGACATCCTGGAACTCGTTGCGGTGGCCGGCGGCGAGCATGGCCGCCAGGCTCGTCCACGTCTGCCCGCCACGCCGCACGTACTGCCGGTCCTCGTCGCAGATGCGGCACCGCGACGGCGGCTCCGCGGACGGCGGATACTGAATGCCGCAGGTCGGGCAGATCCAGGCGGTCATGCTCCATCCCCCTCCGCGACCACGCTTCGCCCCCTTGGCACGGTTTCCCCCCGGTGCCCGGCGCCGCCCGGCGCGCGCACCTCAGCCCCCTTCCTCGGTCAAGCGGGCGGCGCCAGCCGCCACGGGCCCGCGGTGCATCGCGAGGTAGGCCCCAGCCAGGATCAGCGCGAAGCCGGCGGCGGTGGTGACGGTGAAGGACTCACCGAGCACAAGCACGCCGAGGGCAACCGCGACGGCCGGGTTGACGTATGTGATCACCGTGGCGCGCACGGGCCCGACCTCAGCGATCAGCGCGAAGAAGAGGACGAACGCGGCGGCCGTGCACAGGACGCCCAGGGTTCCCACCGAGACTGCGATGGTCGCCGGCGGAAAGCTCGGCGGCAGCTCGCGCAGCGCAAACGGCGCGTAGGCCAACGCACAGGCGGCCAATGATGCCGCGACCACACCCAGCCGCGGCAGATCGGCAAGCCGCCGGGCCACGACCAGAGGTCCGTAGGCATATCCCAGCACCACAACGGCGACCTCGGCGACCGCGCCAAAGTTGCGCGCAGGCGTCGCCAGGCCAGCGAGCACCGCCACGCCCGCCAGACCAGCGAACAGGCCGCCCGCCTGCCGGGCTCCGGGTCGCTCCTGCCCGAGCGCCCACGCGAGGACCATGCCGACGATGGGCACGGTCGCCACGAACAGGCTCGAAAGCGAGCTGGGCAGACGCCGTTCCGCATCCGACAGCAGCACCCACGGCACCGCGATCTCAACGGCCGTGTACAGGAGCAGTGCCGGCCAGCGCGCCAGCACCGCCTTGAGCTCGCCGCGGGCCACGGCCACGGGCACCAGCACCACCGCGCCGATCGCGGTGCGGAAGAACACGAGGGTCACCGGGGTGAGGTGCGCCACCGCCACCCGGATCAGCAGGTACGGAAGGCCCCAGATGAGGCACATGGCCGCGAAGAGCACGATGCCGCGCCGGCTCACGGGGCCGCCCCCCTTCGCCACGCGGTCCGTCTGGGCGCATGCATGACGCCCATGCTTCGCGGCCTGTGCCCTGTCGTCCCCCTCGCGGGCCTCGTCCGCCGCCGGCCTGATCCGGGATTGCCCCCGCCCGCCGGGCTCGCCTCGCTGCCGGCGCCAACGTCCGCCGGCATGGCGACCAGGCGTCCCGTCGAGGACCGGACAGTCGGCCCGGTCGATCCCCCTGCCTGGGTTGCCAAACGTGCGCCCGACGGCCGGACCACAATGCGCGCATGGCCCTGCCTGCCGCCGCCGCCCCCGCCTACCCTGAGAGCTGTAGCCAACGCGGACTTGAGGCGACGCAGGAGGCGGGCCGCATGGGCGAGACCTGGCGAGCCTGGATCATGGCGGTCATCGGTGCGTGGTTCTTCGTCAGCGGGTTTTTGTTCGGGACGCAGGCGGGCCAATTCACCATCTTCGGCGGCCTGATCCTGCTCCTCGGCATCTCGGTCGCGGTGATCGCGCCACAGGCGCAGACCTGGCGCAGCTGGCTGATGGTCTTCTTCTCGGGCTGGCTCGCGGTCATGCCGTCGTTCGTCACCTTCACGGCCGGCCGGGTGGCCGCGTCCGTCACGCTTATCGTGGGCCTCCTCGGCGTCGTGCTCGCCGTCTGGATGGCGGCGACGACCGAGCCGCGCCCGCCCTCCCCGTCCAGCGTGCGCTGACTGGCCGCGCAAGCAAGACACAGATACAGAGCGGCCGGCAGGAAGAGCGCCTGCCGGCCGCCGCGATGCCTCTGTCTCCATTCGTATCCGGGCGCATGTGGGCCCGGGTGGGCGATCGTGTCCTCCGTCTCTGCCGCCACCCGCCCTGCCCTGCTGCCCCTGCCGCTATCCGGCCCCCGAGCTGCCCGGGTTGAGCCGGTTCTCCTCAAACCGCGCCGCCAGCTCCTTCGCCGCGCGCTCGTACGCGGCGGGATTCGGCCAGGCGCTCGCCGGATCCAGCACCTTGTCCGGCACCCCCGGGCACCGCTTGGGGACCATGACCCCGAAGACCGGGTGCTTGACGAAGCCGCCCTTGTCCAGATCCCCGTCGATGGCCGCGTTGACCATGGCGCGCGTGTAGGCGAGGTTGATGCGCTTGCGCGCCGGATCGGCCGCGTCGCCGCACCAGCCCGTGTTCACGAGATAGACGCGGCTGCCGTACTTGTCCAGCCGCTCCCCCAGCATGGCCGCGTACGTCTTCGCCGGCAGGGGGAAGAAGGGTGCCCCGAACAGCGTCGAGAACGTCGCCTCCGTGCCCGTCAGCCCGCGCTCGGTGCCGGCGACCTTGCTGGTGTAGCCGGCGAGGAAGTGGTACTCGGCCTGCGCGCGGTCGAGCCGCGAAATCGGCGGCAGCACCCCGTACGCGTCTGCCGTCAGGAAGAAGACGACCTCCGGGTGCCCGCCCATTCCGCTTCCCACCGCGTCCGGCACGAAGTGGATCGGGTAGGCAACCCGCGAGTTCTCCGTGAGCTGTGCGCTGTCCCAGTCCTCGGCCCGGCTCTCCGGGTCGACGACCACGTTCTCCAGCACGGCCCCGAACTTGACCGCGTTCCAGATGAGCGGCTCGCCCTCCGGCCGCAGCCGGATGGCCTTGGCGTAGCAGCCGCCCTCGAAGTTGAAGACGCCGGCATCGGTCCAACCGTGCTCGTCGTCGCCGATGAGCCGCCGCCCCGGATCGGACGACAGCGTCGTCTTGCCCGTGCCGGAAAGCCCGAAATACAGCGCCACCTTGCCGTCGGGGCCCACGTTCGCGGAGCAGTGCATGGGCAGCACGCCCTGCAGGGGCAGCAGGTAGTTCAGCGTGCTGAAGATCGACTTCTTCATCTCGCCCGCGTACTGCGTGCCGCCGATGATGACGACGCCGTGCGTGAAGCTGATGACGACGAAGGCCTCCGAGCGCGTGCCGTCCGCCTGCGGGTCGGCCAGAAAGCCCGGCGCGCACACCACCGTGAACTGTGGGTTGTGAGCCAGCAGATCCTTGGCCTCCGGGCGGATGAACAGCTGGTGCACGAAGAGGTTGTGCCAGGCGTACTCGTTGATGATGCGCACCGGCACCCGGTAGCGCGGATCGGCGCCCACGAAGCCGTCGAAGACGAAGAGGTCGCGCCCCTGCAGGTACGCCATGAGCCTGTCGTACAGCCGGTCGAACGCCTCGGGTGGGTACGGCTGGTTGATGGCGCCCCAGTCGATGCGGTCGTGGACCGTCGGTTCGTCGACGATGAACCGGTCCTTGGGGGATCTGCCCGTGTACTTGCCCGTCGTGCACGCGAGCGCGCCCCGGGCCGACAGCAGGCCCTCCCCGCGCTCGATGGCGCGCTCGACCAGCACGGCCACCGGCAGGTTTCGCTGCACCTGGCGGGCGTTCGGGATCCCGATTGCGGTGACATCGGGGGAGTTGAGCGGAAACGTCTGCACGCTGATAGCCCTCACCGACCTGATCTGAGAGGTTCGCGCTTGGGGCCCGCGCGTCCGCCGGCCCCACTACGGATCTTAACCTACTTTACGGGAACGCGCGGCGGGCTGTCCAAGGGTCGAACGGCCCTATGTTGCGCCCGCGAGTCAGGCGGTGAGGCAGATCGCCGCCACCGCCGCCATGAGGTCGGCCCCCGGCAGGTGGATGGCGCCACCCTGCACCTCCGGCGGCAGCCGCCCACCTACGAACACCGCGCGGCCCGCCCAGCGCAACATCGGCAGGTCTCCGGCCGAGTCGCCGACAGCGGCCACCCGGTCAGGGCCGAGACCATACCCTTCCGCCAGAGCCGCCAGCCAGCGCGCCTTGTCCTCAGCCCAGAAGTCGCCGACCTCTCCGGTTGGCGACAGCGTCGTGCCCACCCAGTCGTCGGCCCCGAGCCGCCGGGCCACCGCCGCCACCGCAAAGTCCCACGTGATCGACACGATCGCGGTCCGCACCCCACACCTCCGCAGCCAGGCGAAGGCCACCTCGGCCCCGGGCGCCAGCGCGAGCCCATCGACGGCCACCCCGATGGCGGCCTGACCCGCCTCCCCGTACCACCTGGCCATCTCTCGCCTGGCAGCAGCAATGTCGCCCCGGTCGGTCAGCGCCTCAAACGCCCGCATCTCATCCAGGCGTCCGATTGCGCGGGCGATGGCCTCACAAGCGGTCTCCCCGCGCAGCAGCGTGCCGTCGAGGTCGAACGCGACCAGGCGGGTCGGCCCCAAGTCCGGCTCCGGCTGGCCCAGCCCCCGGATCAGGGGGTGGCGGCCACCAACCGCCCTGGCCAAGGAGGCATCGGCCGTCCAGAACGGGCAGGGTCCGCCCGGTGCCTGCTCGGCGGCGGCGACAAAGGCCGCATCGTACACGGTGGGCAGCGCAAAGGATTCGGCCAACTGCCAGGTCCGCGTCATCAGCGCCGGACGCTGGAGGTAGCGGAGATCGAGGCTGAGCAGGTCGTCCCAGGCCCGCTGCGCCTGCCGAGCGTCGATCTCACCCATACGCACTTTCTTGCGCAGCGCGCTCCCGACCTCGGCCCACGCGAAGGCCGGTACGACAAGGTCCGTCGCGTCCGTCACCACCGCGACAGCGGCCTCGCTGCCAGGCTCACCCGTCAGCAGCTTGACGAGGACCGAGCTGTCGACGCAGACGGGCTCGCTCACGCCTCGCGTCCGTCACGGAGCGCGCGAATGAACGGCGTGGAGTCCTCCTGGGGCCCCATGTCTCTGCGATGTGCCGCCAGCCGCTCCAGCACCCTGGCCCTGCGCCGCCGGCGCACTTCGGCCGCGATGAGGTCAACGATGACATCGTTGCGCGAGCGACCGGGCTCACTGGCCGCGATCGCCAGTACGTCGGCCCAGAGCTCCGCGGGAAGGCGAAGCGTGACCTGCTGAAGATCGTCCGCCGTGTTCTGCGGCACCCTCTGCGAATCGTAGTGCGACTCGCGCCGAGAGTCAACCCGCGACTCGTCGCCCCGTGACGGTAGGGGAAGGGGCGACGCCCCTTCCCCTACCGCCCCACCGGCCCGATCGCGGTCACATCCACCTCCACCAGCACAGGCCCGCGCTCGGCCAGGGCCTGCCGCAGCTTTGGCCCGTACTCGTCCAGCCGCGAGACCTTCAGGGCCGGCACGCCGAAGGCGGCGCACAGCGCCTGGAAGTCCGGGGTGTGCAGGTCGACGCCCTTCCGCCGGCCCCCGAAGGCCCGGTCCTGATTGCGGCGCAGCACGTCGTAGGCGCGGTCGTTGAAGAGCAGGACCACGGCCGGGATCCTGGCCTGCACGGCGCTGGCGAGCTCGCCCAGGTTCAGCATGAAGCCACCGTCGCCGCACATGGCGACGACGGGCCGCCCACGGTCGGCCACCTGTGCGCCCAACGCGAACGGCAGCCCCAAGCCGATGGCGTACCCGGCCGGGTAGATGGAGGCGCCCGGCCCGTGCACGCGCACCAGCCGGTTACCGAAGGTGTAGGCCGCCATGGTCGCGTCGCGGACCAGCACCGTCTCCGGCGGCAGGATCTCCTCCATCGCCGTCACGGCGTCGACCCACGGCCCCAGCCGCTCCAGGGCCCGCGCGCGGGCGCCCGCCACCAGGTCGGCGATGACGGGATCCGGCTCCCGCCGCCCCGGCGGCAGCGCCGCCAGCAGGGCCTGCACGCTCTCCCCCGCGTCGGCGGCCACGAACACCGCCGCCGGGTAGTTCCGATCCCGCTCCTCCGCGTCGACGTTGACGTGGATGATGCCGCCGGCCGGCGCCTTCATCTCGAACTCCGCCGTGGAGTCGTAGCGGAAGCGCGTGCCGAGCCCGAGCCACACGTCGCACCCCTCGAGGTAGGCGCGCACCTCGCGGTCGCCGCTCAGGGCGCCCACGCACAGGGGGTGCGCCTCGTCGATGGCGCCGCGGCCGTTGGCGGTCTCGACCACCAGGGCCCCCAGCCGCTCGGCGAGCGCCGCCACGTCGGCCCGCGATCGCACCGCCCCGCCGCCGGCCCAGATCGCCACGCGCCGCGCCCCGTGCAGGAGCCGCGCCGCGGCGTCGATGTCAGGTGCCGCGGGCGATGCCCGCGGCACCACCAAACCCGCCGGCATCGCCACCTCGTCCTCCGCGTACTGCAGGTCGATCGAGCACTCCACGACCGCGGGGCCCGGCTTGCCCGACAGCGCCAGCCGCGCGCCCTCCGCCACCTTGCGCGGGATGGCGGCGACCGAGCTCGGCCAGCCCACGCCCTTGCTCACGGCGCCGAGCAACCCTGGCTGGTCGCGGATCTCATGCAGCACGCCCTTTCTCCGGTCCCGGTACTTCGTCTCGACCTGGCCCGTGATCTGCAGCACGGGCGAGCAGCTGACCTCGGCCTCGAACATGGAGCCGACGCTGTTCGCCGCACCCGGGCCGGTCGACGTCAGGCAGACGCCAAGCCCGCCCGAGGCGCGGGCGTACCCGTCCGCCATCGAGCAGGCGCCCTGCTCATGGCGCGCGCCCACAAACTCGGGCGCGCCCGCCACCCGCGCGAGCGCGTCGACGATCGGCAGGTTGTGCACGCTGGGGATCCCGAACACCGCACGCACGCCGAGCGCCATCAGCGTGCGCACGACGGCCTCGCCGCCGGTCATGCGGGCCGGATGGGGGCCGGCTCCGGGGCCGGCCCCCACCGCCGCGACGCTCATCCGAGGGTGACCTCCTCCAGCCAGTGCCGGTACGCCGGCACCTGCCCGCGCACCACCCGCTCGAACAGCTCGGACAGCTGGCGGCTCACGGGCCCTGGGGATTCCCCGCCGCCCAGCTCGAACCCGTCCACGGACGCCACCGGCGTGATCTCGGCCATCGTGCCGCAGAAGAACGCCTCGTCCGCGAAATACATCTCGGTGCGGTCGATCTCGCGCTCGATCACTGTCAGGCCCAGCTCGCGCTGCGCCAGCTCGATGACGGAGTACCGCGTGACGGACTCCAGGATGCCGGCCGTGATGGGCGGCGTGATGACCTGGCCGTCGCGGATCATGAAGATGCAGGAGCCGCCGCCCTCGGCCACCTTGCCGCGCTCGTTGAGAAAGAGCGCCATGTCGTAGCCGCCGCGGCTCGCCTCCGTGCCGCCGAGCCGCGAGTTCTGGTAGTTGACGATGGCCTTGATCTTGGGCGGCAGCACGTTCTCGTGGATGCGGGTCCAGGACGACACGCAGGTCGTGACGGGCTTGTGCGTGTTGAGCTGGCTCTTGGCGGGCCGGGCGTGGATGTAGATCTCCGCGTCCTGCGCGGCCATCGGCTGGTTGCCGCGGTTGCCGCCCAGCGCGAACGCCATGGGCTGCAGGTAGACGTCGCCGCGCAGGTTGTCGGTGCGCAGCAGGTCGGCGGTGGCGTCGGTCAGCTCGCGGGCGCTCCAGCGCGGGTGCAGCTGCATGAAGCGCATGGAGCGCCAGAAGCGCGCCAGGTGCGCGTCCATGCGGAAGATGTAGAGCGCCTGCCGCTCGGGGTTCCAGTAGGCGCGGATGCCCTCGAAGACAGCGGACAGCGCCGGCCAGCCGACCGAGGTCACGTGGACGGTCGCCTCGTTCCAGGGCATGAGCTTGCCGGACCACCAAATGTGCTGCGTGACGGGCGCCGCCGTCGCGGCGCCCGATCCGCCCGGCTGTGCTTGGCTCATCTCTCTCCCACTCCCCTTTTCCCGGATCAGGGGTGCGCCGCCGCCCGCCCTGGGCGGGGTTACGGCCGCTCCCGCGGCAGCTCGTACCAGAGTCCGTTCAGGAAGTCGAGCTCGTCGGCGTCCAGGTGCAGGTCGACCGCCGGCAGGGTGCCGTCCAGCTGGTCGGGCCGGCTCGCGCCGACGATGGGGGCGGTGATCCCCGGCTGGGCCATCACCCAGGCGATGGCCACCTGCCCGAGCGGCTTGCCGCGCGGGCCGAAGAACTCGCGCATGTGCTCCACGGCGCCGAGGTGCGGGTCGTGCCAGTAGCGCCGCTGGTAGTTGGCACCCGCCCGCGGCAGGGCGAAGCGGCTGCCCGCCTCGACCTGCTGGCCCGGGCGGTAGCGGCCCGTGAGGACGCCCGCCGCCAGCGGGTTGTACGGGATCACGCCCACGCCCTGCTCGCGGCAGAGCGGCAGCAGCTCCGTCTCCGGGTCGCGATGCAGGATGTTGTATCGGGGCTGCAGGCAGACGATCGGCGCCCAGCTGCTGCGCGCGCAGGCCGCCAGGCCCAGGGCGATGCGATAGGCCGGCCAGTTGGAGACGCCGACGTAGCGGACCTTTCCCTCCCGCACCAGCTGGTCGAAGGCGGCCAGGGTCTCCGCGATGGGGGTCTGCGCGTCGAAGTGGTGGGCCTGGTACAGGTCGATGTAGTCGGTCTGCAGGCGGCGCAGGCTCGCCTCGGCCGCGGCCAGGATGTGGCGGCGGCTGAGGCCGCGGTCGTTGGGGCCCGGCCCCGTGGCCCCGAAGCACTTGGTGGCGAGCACGACCTGATCGCGGCGACCGCGGGCGCCGAGCCAGCGGCCGATGATCTCCTCCGTGCGGCCGACCAGGTCCGGCGTGGCGCCGAGCGGGTAGGCGTCGGCGGTGTCGATGAAGTAGACGCCGGCGTCGTGAGCCTTGTCGAGGATGGCGTGCGAGGCGGCCTCGTCGGCCTGGATGCCGAAGGTCATGGTGCCCAGGCAGATCTCGCTGACCTGCAGGCCCGTGCGGCCGAGCGGCTTGCTCTTCAAGCGGGCGGATCCCCCCTGCGGGGGTGCTTCGCCAGACGATGGGGCGGTTCCTCGCCCCATCTGCGAAACGGTGTGCCGGTTGGCGGTTTCTTAGGAGACGTCCCGGCGGTGGGCGGTCGCCCCCAGCCGCGCCGCGACATGCGCGCCGAAGTTCCAACGCGCGAAAAAGCGCGCGCCCGCCTCGTACCCGGCCCGGTAGAGCGCCGTCCGCTTGCTGCGGCTCAGGTTGAAGTCGGTCGGCGAGACGCCGAGGGTTGGCACCTCGATGACGCGCGCGAGCTCGCTGCCGGGGACCTGGCGCGCGTTCTGGTTGGCCAGCATCGCTTCGACCGAGGCGAGGGCGATGTCCCACGGCCAGCGGGGGGGCCGCGGCGGCTGGGCGATGGGGGCGTCCTGGAAGTGAAAGCCGAAGGTGGGCCACGCGGGGGCACCCGGCGCGTCGAACAGCCACACGGGGAAGGTCGAGAGCAGCCCGCCGTCGACGAAGACCCCGCCCCGCCAGCGCACGGGCCGGAAGTAGAGCGGGATCGAGGAGCTCATCAGCACAGACTGGGCCACGGGCACGTCATCCGGCGGCACGCCGTACGTCCCGGCGTCACGCGGCAGGAGCACCAGGGCACGGCGGGCGAGGTCGCTCGTGATGACCTGCAGCCGGTGGCGGTAGCGGGGCTCGGCACCCGGCAGCACACGGTCGCCGAAGGTGGTGAAGCCCTTTGCCGCCAGAGCCTTGCCCAGCCAGTGCTCAAGGGGCAGCAGGCTGTAAAGGCCGCCGGCAAGCAGCAGGCCCAGCCCGGGCCCACCGAAGCCGACCCGGCGCAGGGTGGCCAGGTCCAGGTCGTTCATGAGGGCTGTGATCTCGCTCGCCCGGTAGCCGGCCGCGACGAGCGAGGCGAGGACGGCCCCGACCGATGCGCCGGCCACGTTCACCCATTCCGTGTAGCCGGCCTCCTCGGCGGCGGCCAGGGCGCCCACCAGCGCGAGCCCGCGCACCCCGCCGCCCTCGAACACCGCATCGGCGCGCATCCGCGGAAGCACCCCCGGAGCAAAGGCTATGCGGCGGCCGGCGCGGTGGCGCTCACCAGCCCATCCGCCGGCGCGGCTCCATGATGTGCGCGACGTGATGCCTGCCGTGCCAGGCATAGCGGCCAAGGAGCTGATCGAGCGTCATCACGCCGCCGGACGGGTGGTGCAGGCTGCGCCGAAAATCCCCCGGGCTGAGGGACCGCAGCAGAACCGCCCATCGGACGTGGAGGGCGCGCAGCATCATCAGCGAGACGGCGACGGGCGTCGCGCGGCTGTCGGCCAGCGCGGCCCAGGCGTCCTGATCCTACGGCCGGACCGTGGGCTCGACTTCCGCCAGGGCCAGCTTGCAGCGGATGTACGCGTTCATGTCGCTGTCGGACACGTGGTGCACGACCTGCCGCACCGTCCACCCGCCCGGGCGGTAGGGTGTGTCGAGTTGGTCGTCGAACGGGCCTTCGACGGCGGCGGCGAGTCGCGCCGGCGCCTCGGCGCTGTCGGCGATCCGCTGGCGCCGTGTCGCCTCCGCAGCATCCCAGCTGGCGTCGTAGGGCCCGACAGGGTAGCGCAGCGCGTCCACGTCATCATGCCTCCCACCCGATACCGCCTCCAAACAGCCGGACGACCTCCGCGCGCAGGAGGCCGTGCTCGGCCGACCCCAGGCTGGGGTCGGCGGCCAGGATATGGGCGGCAGCGTCGCGCGCCGCCCGCAGGAGGGGAAGATCCCCGGCGAGGTCGGCGAAGACCAGCTCCGGCAGGCCGTGCTGGCGCAGCCCCAGCAGCTCGCCCGGGCCGCGCAGCCGCAGGTCGGCCTCGGCGATGGCGAACCCGTCCTGGCTCCGCTCAAGGGTGCGCAGGCGCTCGGCGACGGGGCCGCCGCGGTCCGGCGCGACCAGCACGCACCAGGAGGCGTGCGGGCCGCGGCCCACGCGGCCGCGCAGCTGGTGGAGCTGGGCCAGGCCGAAGCGGTCGGCGCCCTCCACGACCATCACGGACGCGTTGGGGACGTCCACGCCGACCTCCACGACGGTCGTGGCCACCAGGCACTGCACATCGCCCTGGGCGAAGGCGCGCATCACCGCCTCCTTCTCGGCCGCCGGCATGCGGCCGTGCAGGGCGGCCACGCGCGCGGCAGGCAGCCAGCGGCGGCGCAGCTCCGCCACCCACCGGCTCACGGCCATCGCCTCGCCGTCGTCGTCCTCGCCCTCACCGACCCGCGGGCAGACGACGAAGGCCTGGCGGCCGGCGGCGAGCTCCTTGGCGACGAACGCGTACACGCGGCCGCGGGCGGCGGGGTCCCGCCAATGGGTGCGCACGGGCCCGCGCCCGGGCGGTGCCTCGTCCAGGACCGACACGTCCAGGTCACCGTACACGGTGAAGGCCAGGGTGCGTGGGATGGGTGTGGCCGTCATGGCCAGGACGTCGGGCCGCTCGCCCTTCCTGTGCAGCAGGTCCCGCTGGCGCACGCCGAAGCGGTGCTGCTCGTCCGTGACGACCAGGCCGAGGGCCCGGAAGCGCACGCCGTCCTGGATCAGGGCGTGCGTGCCGATGACCAGGTCCGCCTCGCCCCGGGCGAGCTCGTCCAGGATGCGCGCGCGGTCCGCCGGACCGAGCCGGCCCGAGAGGATGCGAACCCGGGCGCCGAGCCCGCCAAGCCAGGGGCCGATCCGCTGGTGGTGCTGCTCGGCCAGGATCTCGGTCGGCGCCATCAGGGCCGCCTGGCGGCCGGACTCCACGGCCCGCAGGAGGGCCGCGGCGGCGACCACCGTCTTGCCGGAGCCCACGTCGCCCTGCAGCAGCCGGTACATGGGGGCAGGTCGCAGCAGGTCGGCCTCGATCTCGGCGAGCGCGCGCGCCTGGGCGCCGGTGAGGGGGAAGGGCAGGCGGGCCCGGAAGACGCGGCTGGCCTCCCCGGGCGGGGCGTAGCGGAAGCTGCGGCGGTCGGCCTCACGGCCGCGGCGGCGGAGGCCGAGGCCGAGCTGCAGGCAGAGCAGCTCCTCGAAGGCCAGGCGGCGGCGGGCGGCCGCGAGGGCGCTCGGGTCGGCGGGCGCATGCAGGGCCTGGAGGGCGGCCGCCGCATGCGGGAGCCCCAACGACGCCCGCAGATCCCCGGGCAGGGGCTCGGGAACCGCGGCGGCGGCGCGCGAAAGCGCGGCGCGAACGAGGATGCGGAGGGTGCGCTGGCTCAGCCCGGACGTCAGGGGGTACACCGGGACCAGGCGGCCGGCCAGGGCCGGCGTGCCGTCGTCCGGCTCGACCTCCGCGGCGGCCACGGTCGGGCGGCCCCGCATCCACTGCAGGCGCCCGTACAGATACAGCCAGTCGCCCGGGCGGAGCAGCGGGCGCAGGTGCGGCTGGTTGAACCAGATCGCGTCGACGGCGGCGGTGCCGTCGGACACCCGCGCGCGGAGCAGCGTCATGCCGGCGCGCGGGCGGTGGGCGGAGGCGGCGTGGACCTGCACATGGAAGAGGGCCGCGGCCGGCGGCGCGGGGGCGGCGTCCGGGAAGCCGCCCGCGGCGGCGGGTGCGCCGGGGATGGTGACGCCGCCGGCCGCGTGGCTGGCGGCGGACATGCCCGGGGCGAGGGCCGGGACGAGGGCCGGGGCGGCCTCTCCGCGGATCGGATCCGTGCCGCGCGATGCGGTGGCCGCACCCGCGGCGTGCGCCGGCTGGCCAGGTGCGCGCTGCGCTGGCGGCCGCGGCAGCCCACGCAGCGCTTCGGCCAATGGCGTCACGCGTGTGCGGTCCTCGTAGCGGCGGGGCGGCAGGCGCAGGAGATCGCCGATCGTGCCCACCCCAAGGACGGCGAGGCGGGCCGCCCGCGTGGGCCCGACCCCGGGCAGGGCGAGAACGGGCTGCCGCAGCACCGATGGGCTGGCGGAGGCGGGAGTCACGCCGGAGAGCCGCCCGGGCGCCGCTCGACCGGGCGGACCGCCTGGATGCGCACGGCCACATGCAGGACGGAGATTCCGGTCAGCGCCGGGATCTCGCGGCGGAGGCGCCGCTCCAGCTCCTCGGCGACCTCGTGGATGCGCACGCCGAAGGAAACGGCCACGTCGAGGGCCAGGTCGACGGCAGCATCTCCCTGGGGCGTCACCTCGACGCCGCGGCCGACGGGCGGCCGCGGGTCCCGCCCCAGGATGTCCACGAGGCCGCGCGGCGCCATCCCCGCAATGCCGGGGGTTTCAAGGGCGAGCGCGCCCGCGATCGCGGCCACCGCCTCCTCGGTGATGACGAGGCGCCCCAGATCCGTCCTGATCTCCCGCATGGCAATCCCGACCTTCGCAGGCGCGTCCGGCTCTTCCTGCGGCGGCAGCGCCCCGGCGGGCCCGTGGGCGGTGCGGTGCGCGGCCCGCGCCGCACCCACACCAGCGTACCGCCCACCGCTTGTCGCTGGCGGGCGAAGCGTGGTAGCATGGCAAGGCTTTGTCGACGCGAAACCGAGCATGCC
>JAJYVM010000374.1 GCA_021792015.1 Bacillota bacterium
AGAGCGGGTTGTCCACCCCGGCGAAGCCCGATGCCATGCTGCGCTTGCAGACCACCACGGTGTGCGCCTTGTCGACGTCCAGGATCGGCATCCCGTAGATGGGGCTGCCGGGGTCGTTGCGCGCGGCAGGGTTGGTCACGTCGTTGGCGCCGATGACCAGGGCCACGTCGGCCCGCGGGAAGTCGCTGTTGATGCGCTCCATCTCATAGAGCCGGTCGTACGGGACGTTGGCCTCGGCCAGGATCACGTTCATGTGGCCCGGCATGCGGCCGGCCACCGGGTGGATGGCGAAGCGCACATCGACGCCGCGCGCCACCAGCAGCTCCATCAGCTCGCGGACCTCCTGCTGGGCGCGGGCCACGGCCAGGCCGTAGCCGGGGACGATGACGACCAGCTGGGCATAGGCCAGCATCATGGCGACCTCGTCCGCCTGGGTGGGGTGGACGGTGCCCTCGGCTCCGCCGGCCGCGGCCGGTCCCTGCTTCTCCCCGCCGAAGCCGGCGAAGAGCACGTTGCCGATGGAGCGGTGCATGGCCTTGGCCATCAGCTGGGTCAGGATGAAGCCGGAGGCGCCGACCAGGGCGCCGGCGACGATCAGCACGGCGCTATCCAGCACAAAGCCGGAGATGGCCACGGCCAGGCCGGTCAGGGCGTTCAGGAGGGAGATGATGACGGGCATGTCCGCGCCGCCGATGGGAAGCACGACCAGCACACCGAGGAGGGCGGCGCCGACGGCCACGGCCACCACCAGGCCGTTGGCGACGCCCGTGCCCAGGGCGATCGCCCAGGCGCCGACCGCCACCAGCACCAGCAGCAGGATGGCGTTGACGATGTGCTGGCCGCGGAAGGTGATCGGCCGGCCCGTCATCAGCTCCTGCAGCTTGAGGAAGGCGATGGCGCTGCCGCCCAGGCTGAAGGCGCCGCAGAGCACCGTGAACACGGCCGGGAGCGAGAGCCCGACCGGCGCCCCGGTACCGCCCGCGGTGGCGGCCAGCACCTGCTCCAGGGCCACCAGGGATGCGGCGCCGCCACCCATGCCGTTCAGCAGGGCGACCATCTGCGGCATGGCCGTGACGGCCACGCCGCGCCCGGCCCAGATGCCCACGGCCGCGCCGGCGGCCGCCACGATGACGATCAGCAGCAGGTTGGCGGCGGGCTGCCCGATCCAGGTGACCGCCAGGACGAGGACCATGCCCACGGCGGCCACCAGGTTGCCCGAGCGCGCCGTCGCCGGCGTGCGCAGGCGCATGACGCCGAGGATATAGAGGACGGCGGCGACGATATCGACGGCCTCGCGCAGCTCAGCCACGGTCGTTCTGCTCCTTTGCCGCCGGCCCCGTGTGGAACATCTCCAGCATCCGGTCGGTCACCACGAAGCCGCCGACGACGTTGGCCGCGCCGAGGAACGTGGCGGCCAGGGCGATGCCGAAGGTCAGCGGCCCGGGCGCCGTGCTCGCGGCCACGATGGCGGCGACGAACACGATGCCGTGGATGGCGTTGGTCGCCGACATGAGCGGGGTGTGGAGAACCGGCGGGACGCGGGAGATCAGCTGGAAGCCGACAAAGCCCGCGAGCACGAACACGAAGATCAGCTGGAGCGGGTCGATGGTCAACAACAACTCCTCCTCAGACGCTTGGCGGCGCCTCAGCGTCCGCCCGTGCGGGCGGCCAGGCGCTCCAGGGTCGCGGCGTGCACGACGTGCCCCCCGTGGGTGATCAGCGTGCCGCGGACGATCTCGTCGGTGGAATCCGTCACGGTTCCCTCCGCGAGACCGGAGTCCAGCAGGTGGCGCAGGAAGGTCACCACGTTGCGCGAGAAGAGGCGGCTGGACGCCTGCGGCATCGCGGAGGGCCAGTTGAGGGTCCCGTCGATGACGACCCCGTTCACCACGGCCTGCTGGCCCGGCACCGTGACCGCGGTGTTGCCCCCCGCCTCGGCGGCCATGTCGACGATGACGGCGCCGGGGTGCATGGCGGCCACCATCTCCGCCGTGATCAGCACGGGGGCGCGCATCCCCGGCACCAGGGCCGTGGTGATCACCACGTCGGCCTGGCGGACGGGATCGGCCAGGAGCTCCCGCTCCAGGGCCTCCTCCTCAGAGGCGAGCCGGCGGGCGTACCCGCCCGCGCCCTCCGCGCCTCCGGCCGGCAGCGGCAGGGTGAGGAATGAGGCGCCGAGGCTCTCCACCTGCTGGCGTGTGGCCTCGCGCGTGTCGAAGGCCTGCACCACGGCCCCGAGGCGCTTGGCCGTGGCGATGGCCTGCAGCCCGGCCACACCGGCGCCGATGATCAGCACCTTGGCCGGCGGGATCGTGCCGGCGGCGGTCATCATGAGGGGGAAGAACCGGCCGCACTGCACGGCACCGGCCAGGGCGGCACGGTAGCCGCCGACGTTGCTCATCGAGCTCAGGACATCCATCGACTGCGCCCGCGCGATGCGGGGAACGGCGTCAAGGCTGAAGGCGACGGCGCCCAGCCCGCCCAGCTGGTCGGCGAGCTCCGGCGCGGCCAGCGGCGCCAGCAGGGCCACGAGGACGACACCCGAGCGCAGCAGGTGGAGCTCATCGGCATCCGGCGCCCGCACCTTGACGACCGCGTCAGCCCGCCCGTACAGATCCTCGGCCTCGGCCACCACCTCGCCGCCGGCCGCGGCGTACTCCTCGTCCAGCGCCCCGGAGGGCAGGCCCGCCCCCGCCTGCACCCCCACCTTGTGCCCCAGCCCGACCAGCTGCTTGACGCCATCGGGCACGAGCGCAACGCGCCGCTCGCCCTCGATCCGCTCCGCCGGAACCGCAAAATACAAGCTGCCTCAGTCCTCCCGTGCTGCCGCAGAGCCCGACAGGATCCGCACAGCCAGGTTTTCGGCCTGCGGCATCCATCCCCTGCCGTCGGAAGCCATCCGGGCACGCCTTCCGACAGTTCTTATCGGAGGCGCACCGCCGCCATGCAAGGCGCTGACATCCGCTCACAGCTTGCGGCCCAGGGGGGACTCGAACCACGTCCGACCTGCCCCGGCTGCGGGGTCCGTCCGGCCCAGCCCCCATGCGCCGTTGGCACAATCAGGACCTGTCCATTCGTCCAGGTACTCGTGTAAAGAGCCTTACGTCCCGTACTCGAAAAAGCCGCGTCCCGACTTCCGCCCGAGCCACCCGGCCTCCACGTACTTGCGCAGCAGCGGGCACGGGCGGAACTTCGGGTCGCCGAGGTCGCGGTGCAGGACCTCCATGACGAAGAGGCACGTGTCCAGGCCGATGAGGTCCGCCAGGGCCAGCGGTCCCATGGGATGGTTGAGGCCGAGCTTGGCCACCTGATCGATGTCCGCGGCCGAGGCCACGCCCTCCATGAGGGTGTAGACCGCCTCATTGATCAGGGGCATGAGGATGCGGTTGGCGACGAAGCCCGGGTAGTCGCGGGCCTCGACCGTCGTCTTGCCCATGCGCTCCGCGACGGCGCGGACGGCGGCGTACGTGTCATCCGAGGTCGCCATGCCGCGGATCAGCTCGCAGAGCTTCATCACGGCAACCGGGTTGAAGAAGTGCATGCCGATGAAGCGCTCGGGGCGCGACGTCGCCGCCGCAAGGCGCGTGATGGAGATGGAGGAGGTGTTGGAGGCGCGCAGCGCCTCGGGCGCCAGGATCCCGTCCAGGCGCCGCCACAGATCCACCTTGGTGGTTACGTCCTCGATGACCGCTTCGACGGCCAGGAAGGCCTCCCGGCCGGCCGCCGGGTCCGTGGACGGCGCGATCCGGGCGACGGCCGCGTCGGCATCCGCCGTCGTCAGCGGGCCGCGGGCCGCCATCCGCTCCAGGCTGCGGCGGATCGCCGCCAGCCCGCGATCGAGCACGGCCTGGCTCTGGTCCACCATCGTCACGCTGTAGCCGGCCAGGGCGGCCACCTGCGCGATGCCGCCGCCCATCTGCCCCGCCCCGAGGACCAGGATCCGCTCATTGTCCATGCCGACCCGCCCCCTGTTGTCCCCCTGAAGTCGCACGCGGTGAGCCCCGCGCCTCACCCAACTCCCTTGCGCGGGGTGAACCCCCGCGCCTCAT
>JAJYVM010000375.1 GCA_021792015.1 Bacillota bacterium
GGGTGGCGGTGGCGGCTCCGGCGGCGTCCTTGGCGGCGTTGCGCATCAGCGGCCCGCCTCGATCTCGGCGCGGACGGGGCAGCTGGCCAGGTGGTCGTTGAGGAGCCCCGCCGCCTGCATCGTCGCGTAGGCTGTCGTTTCGCCGAAGAAGCGGAAGCCCGCCTTGCGCAGGGCCTTGGCGAGGGCGCGGGAGGCATCGGTGGCGGCCGGGATGGCTGACCATGCTGTGGGCGCCGGTCCTGGCTCCGGCCGGAACGACCATACCAGCTGGGGCAGGGGGCTCGCCGTCCCGCGGAGGGCCAGGGTCGCACGTGCGTTCGCGATCACAGCCTCGATCTTACCACGGTGGCGGATGATGCGCGGATCGCCCAGCAGTCGCTCCACATCGGCGGGGGTGAACGCCGCCACCCGCTCCGGATCGAAGTCGGCGAACACCTCGCGGAAGGCATTGCGGCGCAGCAGGATCGTGCGCCAGGACAGGCCGGCCTGAAACCCCTCCAGGCAGATCAGCTCGAGGAGGTGGCGCTCGTCGGTGACGGGCCGGCCCCACTCGTGGTCGTGGTAGGCCGCGTAGGTCGGGTCGCCGTCGCCGAAGCAGCGGGTGGGCATGGGCTGGGGGTTCGCTGCCGCGCGGCGAGGGCCCTGCCCTGGCTGCGCTCGGTGATCACCGCGCCTGGCGGGTTGGACGATACTTGAGCGGAGGGTCGGCATGGCGTCCGTCCGAGGCGTGCTCGCCGTCTGCCTGGGCCTTGCGGTCCTGAGTGGGTGCGGCGCGAAGGCTGGCCAGGATGCAGTCGCAACCGGGCGGCGCCCTGTTGCCACCACGGCAGCGGCCGCCGCCCCGACCCCAAGCGCTCCTCGTGCCGATTTCACGTACGGCTTCGACTTCTCCAGCCAGGAGCCGGACCTGCCGTCGAGCCCCGGGGGCCGCGGCAACCTCGCGGTGCCCGTTGCCGCCGCGCGGCGGGTCATGGCCAGCCTGCCGGGGCTGATGGCCGACCAGTCGATCTGGGGCTTCGGCATCCTCGGCTCGCCCGAACCCTCTCCTGGCGTCTTTCGCCTCGGGCCCCTCGCGACCCGCATCGCCATGATCCAGGCGGCGGGGGACACCCCGGTCATCACGCTCGTGGCCGCGCCGAACTGGATGAAGACCGGCGGCGCCCGGCCCGGCGGGAGCCTGTTCAGCACGCCGCCCTCTCCGGATCACTTCGGGGACTTCGCGGCCCTGGCCGCGCACATCGCGCAGGCCTTCCCGCAGGTCAGGTACTTCGTCGTGTGGAGCGAGGTGCGGGGCTTTTACTCCCCCGCGCGGCACACCTGGGACTACCAGGCCTACACCGCCATGTACAACGACGTCTATCGCGCCATCAAGCGCGTGCGGCCCGATGCGATGGTCGGGGGCCCGTACGCGGATCTGCACGCCATGCCCACGCCGATCCGGGGCGTGCCGTCGGCCGTGCACGGGCCGTGGGGCTATGTCGACCAGGGCATGCTTGACACGCTGACGTACTGGCTGGCCCACAAGGCCGGCGCCGACTTTGTGGCGGTGGACGGCGCCACGGCGGTCGCGACGACGGGCGATGCCGCCCTGATGAACCCGGTGACCGAGGCGAGCCAGTACGCCGCGTTGGATGCCTGGATCCGGGCTCGGACGAACCTGCCGATCTGGTGGATGGAGTCCCACATCCAGCCGGCGACGGGCTGGAGTCCGGCGCAGGCGGCCGCTGCCCGCATCGCCACATTGGCGGAGATGGCCGCCAGCGGCGCGCGCGTGGGCATGCAGTGGCAGCCGCAGCAGCAGGCGGGCTGGCCGGACGAGGGCCTCTGGACTTCGACGCGCGTTGCGGGCGGCGGCCAGCCGACGCTCCTGGCCAAGGATCTGCCTGCGGTGCTGCCGATCCTGGCAGACCGACCTATGCTGGTGGCGAATGAGCCGGCGGGTGTGCTGGTCGCGCACGACGCCGCAGGCACGCTCTCTGTGAACACCACGGACAGCGTGGCCCGAACGGCTGCCGGTGTCGCCCTGCAGCCCGGTGAGGTCCTGGCGGTGCACGGGGCGTAGCCCAGGCGATTCACGTTCAGGCTGCCGGTCAGCGCGGTCCACGACGCGACGCCGCCCGCATCGACCTGGTCCACGGCCAACCCCCTCCGCCCGGCCGCATCCGCTGCCGCGTGAGTCATGTTGCGCACAAGTCGCGGGCCCGTGCCGTTGCGCGCAGTCACCTGGCGATGCGGGGCGCATGGCGTCCGGGCGAGGCAGGCGGTACAGTCACGAAGAAGCAGCGCCGGGTGCCTGGATGTGGCAGGGGCGCACGCTTCCCCCGCCATCGACCCCAACGGGAGGATGGGGCGGAGGCGAAGACCCGTCAGGTCATGGCGGCGGCGTGGGTCGTCGCGTGGGGGCGGTGATCGTCACGTCCTGGGGCACCGTCGCTGAGCTGGCGGGCGGGGTCCTCATCGCGGTGATCGTGGTCATGGTCGTGTCCGAAGGCAAGGTGACAGGCAAGCCGCTCCTCCGCATGGTCTACACAATGCTGTCGCCCGTGCTGGCCGCCAACGATCCCGCCCGTCGGTGGGATGATGTGTGCGCCCTGCTGGACCTTGACTCGGCGCGGTCTCTCCTCGACATCGGCTGCGGGGGCGGCGGGCTGCTATCGTGCGCGCTTGCCGCGGCGGGCGGCCTGCGGGTCACCGGCGTCGACTGGTCGGCGGCCGTCGCGGGCAGGGTGCGCAGGCGCCTGGTGCCGCACGGGCGCTTCCGCCTGCTCGTCGCAGATGTGGCGCGCGGCCTGCCGTTCGAGGACTGCGCATTCGACCGTGTGGCCAGCTTCGGGGTCCTGCCCGGCCTCCGCAATTGGCGCTTCGTCCTGGAAGAGATGCATCGGGTGCTGGCGCCGGGCGGGCGCCTGATCCTCGGGGGCGGCAACGTGTTTCTCTGGCCCCTGGACGAGGACCAGGCGTTCGCGGCGGCGGCGATGCTGGGGTTTGAGTTGCAGCGGCGCGTGCGCCTCGCCCACCACGGCGAGGTGTGGCTGTTCGAGAAGATGTAGCCGGCCGTTTAACCTGCGAGTGGGCATGGGGCAGAGGCTCGCTGGCGCCATGGGGAGGGCGCCAGCCCAGGTGCACCCGCAGTGGTATGAACAGGTGGTAGGATAGGAAGCGAGAGAGGAAGCACGGGAGGCGGAGACGATGTCCTCCATGTCGGCACACCATGAAGTCGCCGCAGCGGGGCCGGTCGACATCGACCGCGCTGTCGACAGTGCGCAGATCGTCCACGTCCTCAGGTCCTTCGGCATCCTGCAGGATGACATCGCCCGCGCGACGGGCGTGTCGCCGCGAGCGGTCCGCATGTGGGCCGCCCGCACGACTCCGGGGGTACCCAACCGGACCCACGAACGGCGGCTGCATGACCTGCGCCAGATCGTCCTGGTGCTGCGCGAGGTGCTGGCGCCGCGGGGCGTGGGGCAGTGGCTGCGGGCGCCGAATCGCCTGCTGGGACGGCGATCCCCGCTGGACGCGTGTGCCGCCGGGGACTGGGATGCGGTCCTCGGGGCCGCGACGGCCTTTCGGGACGGGGATTACATCTGAGTGAGCCCCGCGTGGCGCGCGCCGGGCCGGCCGCCGGCACCGCGGGTCCTGGACGGCACCTTCTGGCACCAGGGTCCTGTACGGTTGGCGGCGGATCACCTTGTCCACCCGGCCCGGTATGCAGCCCGGTTTCGGAAAGCCGGCGGCCCCGGCACGTGGTACGCCTCGTCCAGCGAGGCCGCCGCGTGGGCGGAACTGGCGCGCCACGCTCCGGATCTGCCCGTGGCCGATCTGCGGCCCCGGCGTGTCTGCAAGGTGCGGGTCCGAGCCCTGTCGGTGGTGGACCTGCTGGACGTGGTCTCCGACGTGGACCGCTTCCACCTCGAACGCCGGATCGCCGAGGTGGCGCTGTTTCTCACCGGCGTGTTCCCCGACTTCGTCGCCAACCGGACCTCGAGGCTCGGGACGCTGACCGAGCTCGAGGAGCTCGGGATCGCCCACTACCGGCTGGCGGCCC
>JAJYVM010000376.1 GCA_021792015.1 Bacillota bacterium
CCACGGCCACCGAACCATGAGATCAGCCACCCAGGGCGAAGGCGGCACCCGCGGACGGCAGCGGCCGCGGCAGCCCGCAAGCAAGGAGGGCCGACCGCCGCGCCACCCCGCGCCGCACAGGATTGGCCGCGCGCCCCGGCGTAGTTCACCGCCGGGAGGGACGCCGCCAATGGAAGACGCGCACGCCCGCATCGCCGAGCTGGCCGAGCGCCTGCGCGGGCAGGCGCTGGCCGTCAGCCACCAACTCCATGCCCACCCGGAGCTCGGCCACCACGAGGTGGCCTCCGCCAAGCTGCTCACCGAGTTCTGCCGCGAGTTCGGCTTCGAGGTCGAGACGGGCACGGCCGGCTTCCCCACCGCCTTCAGGGCCACCTTTCGCGGCGCCGACCCCACCGCGCCCACCGTCGGCATCCTGGCAGAGTACGACGCCCTGCCGGAGATCGGCCACGCCTGCGGGCACAACATGATCGCCTCCGTGGCCACGGGTGCCGGGATCGTGCTCCAGCAGGCCCTGCGCGCGGCCGGGGTGCCCGGCAACGTCGTCATCCTCGGCACGCCAGCCGAGGAGGTGCCGCCGCCTGTCAAGACGCAGATGTTCGAGCGCGGCGCCATGGCCGGCCTCGATTTCGTGCTCATGTTCCATGGCGGCGACCGCACGCAATCGGGGGCAGAGCTGCTGGCCCTCGACGCAATGGAGTTTCACTTCCGCGGGCGGCCCAGCCACGCCAGCGCAGCGCCGGATCAAGGGCGCAGCGCCCTCGACGCCGCGACGATCACGCAGGTCGCCATCGAGTTCCTGCGCGAGCACATCCCGCAGGAGACCCGCATCCACGGCATCGTGATCGACGGCGGCCAGGCGGCGAACGTCGTGCCGGAGACGGCGGCGCTGCGGTACTTCGTGCGGGCGCCGCGGCGGCGCCACGTCGACGAGGTCGTGCCGCGGGTCCGGGATTGCGCGCGCGCTGGCGCGCTTGCGGCCGGATGCGAAGTCGAGGTCACGGAGATTGGCAGCTATCACAACCGGATCAACGTCGCGGCGCTGAACGACCGCATGCTGGCCAACGCGGCCGAGATGGGCGCCGAGCAGATCATCCCGCCCGAGGGCCGTGCCAGCAACGACAGCGGGACCCTGTCGTGGCACGTGCCCGTCGGCGGCATCTCCATCGCGTTCGTGCCGGTGGGTACCGGCGGCCACACCCACGCCTGGGTCGAGGCGGCCGGCGCCGAGGCGGGCGACCGCTGTGTGATGACGGGCATCAAGACCCTGGCCGCCACGGGCTGGGACCTGCTGGCCGACGGCGGCTTCCGCGCCGAGGTCCAGACGCAGTTCCCGAAGGCGCTGGAGGCGCAGCGATGAACCGCGCGGCGCTGAAGGCGCGCGCCTGCGCCGAGGTCGATGCCCTGCGCCCGGCCATGGACGCCGTGGCCCACGCCATCCACGACGACCCGGAGGTCGGCTGGGAGACCCCGCGGTCGGCGGCGCGCCTGGAGGACTTCCTGGAGGCGGAGGGCATGGCCGTCGAGCGCGACGTGGTCGGCCTGCCCTGCGCCTTCCGGGCGGCGGGGACCGCGGCTGCTGGCGGGGGCCACCCGGCCGTCGCCTTCCTGGCGGAGTACGACGCCCTGCCCAAGGTCGGGCACGGCTGCGGCCACAACCTGATCGGCGCCACCGCGTGCGGCGCCGGGATCGCCGTCTCCCGCATACTGGCCGCGGCCGGCCTTCCGGGCACCGCGTACGTGATGGGCACGCCCTTCGAGGAGGGCGGCGGCGGCAAGATCGTGCTGCTGGAGCGCGGCGTCTTCGACGGTGTCGACGCCTCGCTGATGTTCCACCCGGGCACGGGCGGGGAGGTGCGCGCCGGCTCGCCCAACAACGCCTGCCACTTCATGACCTTCCGGTATTACGGCAAGGCCGCCCACACCGGCGCCGCGCCGTGGGAGGGCGTGAACGCGGCCGACGCGGCCATGTTCTTCTTCGCGGCCGTGAACGCCCTGCGCCAGCACCTCACGGCCGACGTGCGCGTCTCTGGCGTCATCCGCGAGGGCGGGGAGTCCGCCGGGATCGTCCCCGACTACGCCGAGGTGCCGATGCCCGTGCGCGGACGCAGCTACCGCAGCATCCTGCCGGTGATCGAGAAGGTGAAGGACTGCGCGCGGGCCGGCGCCCTGGCCACCGGCTGCCGCCTCGAGATCGACGAGGGGCCCACGTTCCTGGAGCACGTGCTGCTGGATTCCTATCGGGCGCTCGTCAACGAGAGCCTGCCCGAAATGGGCGTGCCGCCGATCGCCGGCGTGGGACCGCACGTCACGGCCTCCGCCGACAGCGGCAACATCAGCCAGAAGCTCCCCCACCTGACCCTCGGGCTGCCCATCGAGATGCGAAAGGACGTTGCCCTCCACACCACGGCGTTCGCGGCGGCCGCCGACTCCGACCTCGGCCGCGACGCGATGAACCGGGCCGCGAAGGTCCTGGCGATGTGCGCGCTCGACCTGATCGCGGAGCCGGAACGGCTTGCGGCCATTCGGGCCGAGCACCGGGCCAAGACGACGGCCGCGGCGGCGGGCTGAGGCCCGTGTGGCGGGTGCGGCCGGCATCTGCGTGGACGCGCAAGGCCGTGTGCTGCTCGCCCCGCAGGGCGGGCCGGAGGAGCGGCGCGCCTGGGCCGTGCCGGGCGGTGGCGTGCGCGAGGGAGAAATGATGCCGGACTGCTGCGTGCGCGAGGTGTGGGAGGAGACCGGCTACAGGGTCGCCGTCCGCCGGTCGCTCGGCGTGAAGACGAGCTCCCCAGCCGGGCCCGGCCGCCGTTTCGAGCTCCACATCTTCGAGGTCGAGCCCATCGGGGACGCCGTCGCGCTCCAGGATCCCGATGGGTTCATCCATGCGGTCGGCTGGTTTCGCCGCGGGCAGCTGCGCGACCTCGACTTCGCCTTTCCCGAGGACCGGGACCTCATCCTTGGGCTGCTGGGAACGGCGCCATAGCGCGGTGTACCCCGCGACCGCTTTGCCCGTCCCCGGGTGAGCCGCGGGGACGAAATGCGGTCCGGCCCCGCGTCTGGAGCGTTCCCCAACGCCCCAGGCGAGGGCCGTCGCCCTCTTCGCCACCGCGGAAGGGACGGCCCTAAAGGGTCGTCCCGAACCCGGCCCTGGGCGTCGGCACCCACCACTCCCGCCCGCGCACCGTCTCCACGTACTCCGGCCAGCGCAGGTCCACGGGCGCCGCAAAGTCCGGCGGCAGCAGCGGCGCCACCCAGCGGCTGCCGCCGACCCCGCCGCCCGTCCGCTCCACGAACTCCGCCTTCGCCGCCGCCAGCGCCTCCGGCGAGGTGAGCAGGTCCAGCAGCGTGCAGGCGATGGTCTTGCCGGCCAGGAACATCCCCGGGTCGACGGCCGCGGGCAGCCCGCCGATGGCGTTCCGCGTCCAGGCCGGCGCCTCCCAGCCGGGCCGCGGCGCCCGCAGCCCCGGCCGCCCCGTGTAGATGCGCACCGTCGGCGCGTGCCACGTGTACTCGACGTAGTCGTCGGACGTGAAGTTCTCCTGCCATGGCGGCAGCAGCCGGCGCAGCGCCTCCTCGCCGTCCTCCGGGCTCTGCAGGCGCTCGCACGCCGGGTCGAACGGGTTTTCCGTCTCCTCCAGCCCGAGCGTCCGCTGGATGGCCCGCCCGAACGCCCGCGCCTCCTCGCCGAGCACCGGCGCCCCGATGCGCGCCATGTTGGCGTACGCAAGCTCGGTGAGCGCCAGGTTCGGCAGCCCGACCCGCGTCTTGCTCACCCAGCGCACCGACACATCGCACCCGGTCACGGCCGCCGCGTGCCGGGCGTTCTGCTCCAGCACGCGGTAAATGCGCTCCTGGATGCCGAGCTGCGGCGAGCGCCACGAGTACTGGATCTGGCTGAGCCGGGGCGGCAGGTTGTCGGAAGTCGCATCCCCGGCGACCATCACGAACTCGTTGAGCGTCCACGTCCCCGTGTGCGGGAACATGGCCTCCTTCGTGTACTTCGTGGTGGTGTACATGAGGCAGAGCGCGTCCAGGGCGCCCGGGCAG
>JAJYVM010000377.1 GCA_021792015.1 Bacillota bacterium
CCTGCATCATCCCCGCATCCCCGCACGGGCCGGCCCGCGGACGCCGGGGACCGCCCGCCGACGGGCCGCCGGGCGGGATGGCCCGCGTCCGGCCGGAGCCGGTCAGAGCCGCGCCACCCGCCCCGGACGGCAGGGCGCCATCCGGGGTCCGCCGCCGCCCGCGGATGGCCCTCAACCGCGTGGCAGCAGGCGTCCCGACTCCGCTCACGACCCCCGCTCGCCCGCCTGACTTCTCCGCGGGCCAGGGCTTTCCTGTCTTCCAGCGGACCGCAGGGCCTCGGCCTCTGCCGCCGACAGCCGGCGCCAGGCGCCGGGGGCGAGGCCGTCAAGCCCCAGCGGGCCGAAGGCGATCCGGCGCAGGCGGCGCACATTGAGGCCGACCGCCGCGCAGAGGCGGCGCACCTCCCGGTTGCGGCCCTCCCGCAGGGTCACCCGCAGCCAGGGCCCCGCGGGCGCCCGCTCCACGGCCTCCGGTCGCGCCGGACCGTCTGACAGCATGGCACCGCGCCGCAGCCGGTCGATGCGCTCGGGGTCGGGGGCCGGCTCGCACCACACCTCGTAGACCCGCGCCACCCCGTGGCGGGGGTGGGTGAGGGTGAAGGTCAGATCCCCGTCGTTGGTGAGGAGGAGCAGGCCCTCGCTCTGGGCGTCCAGGCGCCCGACGGGGTAGAGCCGGCCCAGCTCGCGCGGCACCAGGTCGAGGACGGTCGCGCGGCCCTGGGGGTCGGTGACCGTGCTGACATAGCCGCGGGGCTTGTTCAGGAGCACAACCACGGTCTCGGCCGGCGGCGCGACCGGGGAGCCGTCCACCTCCACGCGGTCGGCGCCCGCCTCCACAGCCCGGGCGGGGTCGGTCACCGTCTCGCCGTTGACGCGGACGCGTCCGGCGCGGATGATCGCCTCCGCCCGGCGGCGCGAGGCCACGCCCGCGTGCGCGAGGTACTTATGCAGCCGGTCCGCCATCAGCGGTCGGCGACGTCCGCCACCTCCGCGCCGGCCAGAGCCGCCAGCTCGCCCGGCGCGATGGCGAACAGGGCGTGCGGCGTTCCGGCGGCGGCCCAGATGCGGGGGTGACCCAGCAGATCCGAATCGAGCAGCGTGCGAAGGGGACGGTCGTGCCCGAGGGGCGGCACCCCGCCGACGGGGAAGCCTGTCAGCCGGCGCACCGTATCGGCGTCCGGCCGGCGCACGGGCCCGCCCGCGAGCGCGGCCAGCCTGCCCTCCGCCACGCGGTGGGCCCCCGAGGCGATGACCAGCAGGGGCTCCTCCCCGACAAGGAAAACCAGGGACTTGGCGATCGCCGCCACGTCGCAGCCGACGGCCGCAGCCGCCTCAGCCGCCGTCGCCGTGCGGGCGGGCAGCTCGACCACCTCGGCGTCGCAGCCGCGGGCAGCAAGCGCGGCCTGGACCCGCACGGCGTTGGCGTGCACGGCCTACTGCACCGCGAACAGGAACTCGACCTCGACGGCGGCGTCCAGGGGCAGCTCCGGCGACGCGACGGCCGCCCGCGCATGCTTGCCGGCCTCGCCGAACACCTCACCCAGCAGCTCGGAGGCGCCGTTGATGACGCCGGGCTGGCCCGTGAATCCCGGCGCGCTGTTCACGAAGCCGCCGACCCGCAGCACGCGCGCGACGCGGTCCAGGCTGCCGAGTTCGGCCCGCACGGCGCCGAGGGCGTTGAGGGCGCACAGGCGCGCGGCCTTGTACCCGTCCTCGGGCGTGACGTCCTTGCCGACCTTGCCCTTCCACTGGACCTGGCCGGAGACGCTGGGCAGCTGGCCGGACACATAGAGCAGCCCCCCGTGCAGCACCGTCGGCACGTACGCCGCCACCGGCTTCGCCGGGGCGGGGATCTCGAGGCCGAGCTCGCGGACCCTGGCTTCGTAGGACAACTCGCCACCTCCAGCCAGCATTGTACCAGTGTGCGGCGCGCGGTCTCCCGGCGCGCGAGCGGGTTGGACGGTAGAATGACACCTGGGGTGGGTGCAGCAAGGTGGCAAGCTTCCGGTTCGTGGCGGAGGTGCAGGTCGACGACATCGCGGCGGGCCACCACCTGCCGGGCTATCCGGGGCCGTGCGCCACGCCGCATGGCCACAACTGGTCGTTTCGGGCCAGCGTGGGCGCCGACGCCCTGCACGAGGACATGGTGGCAGATTTCATCGCCCTGAAGGCCGTCTTCAAGGAGATCGACCACGCCATGCTCAACGACATCCCGGATCTGGTGCGGGACGGGCGGCGGCCGACCACCGAGCGGCTGGCGGAATGGATGGCCGACCGGGTGCAGGCCTTCCTGGACACCCTGCCCAACCGGCCGCGGCTCATCTCGCTCACGGCCGCCGAGACGAGGCGCAACCGCGTGACGTACACGCCCGCCCCGTGACCACGACGGAAAGGCGCCTTCCGGTCATCGAGATGTTCGGGCCGACCCTGCAGGGCGAGGGCCGCGTCATCGGCCTGAAGACCATGTTCGTGCGCCTGGCCGGGTGCGATTACGCCTGCAGCTGGTGCGACACCAAGTACGCGTGGGCGCCGGACCACCTGGCCAAGAGCGAGCCGCTGGCGCCCGCGGCGATCGTGGCACGGCTGGAGGCGGCGGCCGGCGGCTGCCGGCGGGTGACCCTCTCGGGCGGCAACCCGGCCCTGCACGACCTCGGCGCCCTGGTGGCCCAGCTGAAGGCGCACGGGTGGCACACGCACATGGAGACGCAGGGGAGCCTTGTGCCACCGTGGCTCGGCGACCTCGACAGCGCCACCTTCTCCCCCAAGCCGCCCTCCTCGGGGATGGCGACGGACTGGACGGCCCTGGCGCAGGGGCTGGCGCGCTGCCGCGAGCCCGACCTCAAGGTCGTCGTGTTCGACGACGCGGACTACGCATACGCCCTGGAGGTCCACGGCCGCTTCCCCCAGGTGCCCCTGACCCTGCAGCTGGGCAACCGTGTCGGCGAGGACACGACGGCCACGCTGCTGGAGCGGCTGGACGCGCTGGCGGACCGGGCCCTGAGCGATCCACGGCTGGGCGACGTGCGGGTGCTGCCGCAGCTGCACGTGCTGCTCTGGGGCAACCGGCGGGGGGTGTAGCGGCCGATGGCGGAGCGTGCCGTGGTCCTGCTCTCGGGGGGGCTCGACTCCACCACGTGCCTGGCGCTCGCCCTGCGCGACGGCCGGACCGTCCACCCCATCTCATTCGCCTACGGCCAACTCCATGAGGCCGAATTGGGCGCGGCGACGCACGTCGCCCGCCACTACGGCATCCCGCCCGAGCGGCACCGCGTGGTGGACCTCGGCCGCGCCATCAGCGGCTCCGCCCTCACCGGCCAGGGCGCGGTGCCCCTGGACCGCGACGCGGCGGCCATCGGCGGCGACATCCCCGTCACCTACGTGCCGGCGCGCAACCTCGTCTTCCTGGCGTTCGCCATGTCGTACGCCGAGGCCGTCGGGGCGGGCGAGGTCCACATCGGCGTCAACGCCCTCGACTACTCCGGCTACCCCGACTGCCGGCCGGAGTTCATCCGCGCCTTCGCGGAGGCGGCGCGCCTCGGCACCCGGGTGGGTGTGGAGGGCCGGCCCATCGAGGTGCGCACGCCGCTCGTCGACCTCGGCAAGGCCGCCATCGTGCGCCTTGGCGCGGAGGTCGGGGTCCCGTTCGCGCTGACGCACTCCTGCTACCTCGGCCAGCGGCCCGCCTGCGGGCGCTGCGACGCGTGCCGCCTGCGCATCGAGGGCTTCCGGGCCGCCGGGCTGCGGGATCCACTGCCCTACGCCGTCGAGGTGGCGTGGTAGAGCGCCCGCTTCGCCGGGGCGTCGCGGCCCACGCGGCTTTTGCGCCGTCGGACAGGCGCCTCGGGGCGGGGCCGTCGCTCAGGTCCGGGGCTTCACGTGGCGAAAGAGCTGCCAGAGCGTGAGGTCGTAGGCGATTTTGATGCCGCCGGCCAGGAAGAAGGTGCCGAGCGCCCCGGCCACGAGCGTGATGCCGCCCACGGCGGGGCCGGCCAGCTGGCCGACCTGGTAGCCCATCGTCGTGACGCCGGCGGCGGCCGCCCGC
>JAJYVM010000009.1 GCA_021792015.1 Bacillota bacterium
ATCCGACGTGAGGCTTCGGCGCTCATCTCGGCAGACCGCGCCTTTGGCGACGTGCGGGCCCTGTCGTGGATCGATCCGGCCAGCCCTGACCTCCTCCGGATCCTGGGCTGACGCGGTGGCGTTTACACCGTCGCAAGCCAAGAATCTCGGGCTGCGGCCCGGCCGTCGCGTCGCGCTCGATCAGCCGCCCCCCGGCTGGTCGCTGGCCGACCCGCCCGCCAATCTGGCGTATGTCCGCGCCACGCAGCCGGCCGACGTCGTAGTCGGCTTCTTCAGAGCCGCGCCGCGCCACTGCCAGAGCGCCTGCCGGGCCTTGCTCAGCGCATCCGCCCGGACGGTGTCCTCTGGGTCGCCTGGCCGCGGCGCGCCGCCGGCCACACGAGCGACATCACGGACAACATCGTCCGCCGGCACGCGCTCGCCCTCGGCCTGGTCGACGTCATGGTAAGCGCGGGTCCCTCCCGCGCGCACGCGGGGTCAGCGGGGTCAGCGGGGTCAGCGGGGTCAGCGGGGTCAGCGGGGTCAGCGGGGTCAATCGTAAGCGCGGGTCCCTTCCGCGCGCACGCAAGGTCAAACGTCGCCGCCATCGACGACGACTGGTCGGGCTTGCGCTTCGTGCGGCGCGGCCCGACCGTCATCGTCCTCAACGGCGGCTCAAGCGCCGGCAAGTCCAGCATCGCCCGCGCGCTGCAGGCGCTGCTGCCCGACCCGTGGCTCACCTTCGGCGTGGACTCGCTCGTCGACGCGCTGCCGCCGGAGGGAAGCCGGGCCGGCAATCAGGCCATCACCTTTCACCCGGACGGCTCCATCAGCCTCGGTCCCCGCTTCCGCGCGCTGGAGGAGGCCTGGATGGCGGGCGTCGCCGCGATGGCGCGCGCCGGCGCGCGCCTCATCCTCGACGAGGTGTTCCTGTCGGGCGGCGAAGGCCAGGCGCGCTGGCAGAAGGCCCTGGACGGCCTCCCCGTCCTCTGGGTCGGCGTGCGCTGCGACCCCGACGTGGCCGCGGCCCGCGAGGCCGCCCGCGGCGACCGCATCCCCGGCATGGCCCGGCTGCAGGCCGCGCAGGTGCACAAGGGTGTCGTCTACGACATCGAGGTCGATACGACGGCGACCGATCCCGGCGCGTGTGCGCGGATGATCGCGGCGCGCGTCGAGAAGACGGGGTGACTCGTCGCCACGCCATCTTACCGACATGGTAAGATGACCGCGGAGGCTGAAGGCGTGGAGAGCGTCTCCGTGTCGGCGAAGGGCCAGCTGGTTATCCCCAAGGCACTGCGACAGCGCGTGGGCCTTGAGGACGGGGGTCGGGTCGTGGTGCGCGTCGACCAGGGGCACATCATCCTCGAACCGGTGCCCGCGGAAGGCTCGGTCTGGCGTAAGTGGCGCGGCGCGCTGAAGGGTGCGCGCGCGCTGGCGGAACTCTCAGCCGAGCACCAGGCTGAGGTGGCGGCTGATGCCAAAGGTTCTTGATTCGTTCGCGCTCCTGGCGTGGATGCAGAACGAGGCGTCCGCCCCGGCCGTCGATGCGCTGCTGGCCGCCGCGGAGGCCGGCGACGTCCGCCTTTTCGTGTCCATCATCAACATTGGCGAGGTGTACTACCGCTTGGCCAAGGCCGGTGCGGGCGAGGCGGCCGACGATTTCCGACGCGACGTTCGGCGGCGGGCCTTTCCCTTCACCGTCGTGCCGGCCAACAACGCCCGCGTGTGGCTGGCCGCGACGATCAAAGCCCGGTACGCTGTAGCGTACGCGGACGCATTCGCCATCGCCGTCGCGCAGGAGCACCGCGCCCCGATCGTCACCGGCGATCCGGAAATCCTGGCCCTGCGCGGCGACATCGCCGTCGAAGTCGAACCCCTGCCCCGCTGACCGCCCGACACGCCCGCCCAGGAAGCCGTGTTGGTGGGGCGCGCATACGCGCGCCCCTCACGCATGTCGCATTGCGCCGCCTCCCGAACCAAGCAGGACCCTGTCCCGGCCGGGGCGAAGGGCTGCTCCGCGGGAGGGGTCTTCAGCGTGCTGGAATCCTTGAAATGGCGCCTTGTCGGGCCGCACCGCGGCGGGCGCGTCGTCGCCGTCGCCGGCCATCCCACCGAGCCGCAGGTCTTCTACTTTGGTGCGTGCGCCGGCGGGCTCTGGAAGACCGACGACGCGGGCTGGACCTGGCAGAACGTCTCCGACGGCTTCTTCACGTCGGCCTCCATCGGCGCCATCGCGGTGTCCGAGGCCGACCCCAACGTCGTCTACGCGGGCACCGGCGAGTGCTCCATCCGCGGCAACGTCGTCAGCGGCGACGGGGTCTACCGGAGCACCGACGGCGGGCGGACCTGGAAGCACATCGGCCTGCGCGAGACCCGCCACATCGGCCGCGTGCGCGTGCACCCGCACGACCCCGACACGGTCTACGTGGCGGCGCTCGGGCACGCGTTCGGGAGCAACCCCGAGCGCGGGGTCTACCGCAGCCGCGACGGCGGCAAGCACTGGGACCTGGTCCTCCACCGCTCGCCCAAGGCGGGTTGCGTCGACCTGAGCATCGACCCGGTCAACCCCCGCGTCCTGTACGCCGGCTTCTGGGAGAGCCAGCGCTATCCGTGGGGCATGGACAGCGGCGGCCCCGGCAGCGGGCTGTTCAAGTCCACCGACGGTGGCGACACGTGGACCGACCTCACCGGGCGCGGCGGGCTGCCCAAGGGGCTGACGGGCAAGCACGGCGTCGCCGTCTCCCCCGCGCGGCCCTCGCGCGTGTGGGCCCTGATCGAGGCCGACGACGGCGGGCTCTTCCGCTCCGACGACGGCGGCGAGAGCTGGACCCGCGTCAACGAGCAGCGCGAGCTGCGCCAGCGCGCCTTCTACTACACCCACCTCTACGCCGACCCGAAGGATCCCGAGGTCTGCTACGTGCTGAACTTCCACTTCTGGCGGTCGGACGACGGTGGCAAGACGTTCAGCAACATCCCGACGCCGCATGTCGACAACCACGACCTCTGGCTCGACCCGAACGACCCGCGGCGGCTCATCGAGGGCAACGACGGCGGCGCGTGCATCTCCTTCAGCGGCGGCGGGTCCTGGTCGACCCTCTACAACCAGCCGACGGCGCAGTTCTACCACGTGACCACGGACACGCGGTTCGCCTATCGCGTCTACGGCAGCCAGCAGGACAACACGACCTGCTGCATCCCCAGCCGCACGGGCAAGGGCGCCATCACGACCGGGGACTGGTACCCGGTCGGCGGCGGCGAGAACGGCCACATCGCGGTGCGGCCCGACGACCCGGACATCGTGTACGCGGGCGACCACACCTCGCTCACCCGGTATAACCATAAGAACGGCCAGAGCCAGCAGATCACCGTCTGGCCGGAGCGGCCGTCCGGCTGGGGCAGCGGCGACCTGAAGTACCGCCTGCAGTGGACCTACCCCGTGCTGCTGAGCCCGCACGACCCGGGCACCCTGTACGTCGGGGCGCAGTGCGTGCTGCGCAGCACCGACGAGGGGCGCTCCTGGGAGGAGATCAGCCCCGACCTCACGCGGGCCGAGCCCTCGACCATGGTCGCCTCGGGCGGCCCGATCACCAAGGACAACTCCGGCGCCGAATATTACGGGACGGTGTTCGCACTGGCCGAGTCGCCGCGGAGCAAAGGCCTGCTCTGGGCCGGCTCGGACGACGGCCTGATCCATGTCAGCCGCGACGGCGGCAAGACGTGGAAGAACGTCACCCCGCCGGCCTCGCTGCTGCCGGAGTGGTCGCGGATCAGCATCATCGAGCCCTCGCCCCACGACCCGGCCACGGCCTACGTGGCGGCCAACCACTACCAGCAGGACGACAACCGGCCGCTGCTGCTCAGGACCGGCGACTACGGCGCCACGTGGCAACTGATCGTGGCCGGCATCGGCGAGGGCGACTTCACGCGCTGCGTCCGCGAGGACCCCCTGCGGCGCGGGCTGCTCTACTGCGGCACGGAGAGCGGCGTCTACGTCTCCTTCGACGACGGGGCGAGCTGGGACCGGTCGCTGCAGCGCAACCTGCCCGTGGTGCCCGTGCACGACCTGGTCGTCCACGGCACCGACCTCGTGGCGGCCACCCACGGCCGCTCGTTCTGGATCCTGGACGACATCACCCCGCTGCGGCAGCTGACGGATGCGGTGCGGCAGGCGGACGCCCACCTCTTCGAGCCGCGCACCGCCTTCCGCGTGCGGGGCGGCGGCGGCTGGGCCCAGGCCGGCGTGGCCGGCCGTCGCGACTACCTGTCGGTCGCGGGCGTCGTGGTCACGCAGTCGGCGCGCGGCGGCGAGACCCAGTACCTGGACGCCGGCGCCAACCCGCCGGCGGGCGCCCTCATCCACTACCACCTGCGGCAGGCGCCGGCGGGCGAGGTCACCCTCGGCTTCTACGACGGGGCGGGCCAGCTCGTGCGCGAGTTCTCCAGCCGGGCCCAGGGCGGCGAGGGCGCCGGCCCGAGCGACGTGTACCAGCGGGGGGCGGGCGGCGGCCGCGAGCCGCGCGTGCCGGCCGCGGCCGGCATGAACCGGTTCCTGTGGGATCTCCGCTACCCCGGCGCCAGGGCGGCGGAGGGCAGCCCGGCCTCGCCCGGGGGCGGCGGCCCGACCGTGGTGCCCGGCACCTACCGGGTCCGCCTGACGGTGGACGGCGCGACGCACGACCGCACCTTCGAGGTGCGGCTGGATCCCGAGGTCTCCGCCAGCCAGGCCGACCTGGAGGCGCAGCTGAGGCTCCTGCTGCAGGTGCGCGACAAGCTGGGCGAGACGAACGCGGCCATCAGCCAGGCGCGGAGCCTGCGCAGCCAGGCGGAGGCCTGGGTGGCGCGCGCGGAGGCCCGGTCCGGCGCCGAGGCCGTGGCGGCGGCCGGAAAGGCCATGGCCGCCAAGCTGACGGCCGTCGAGGAGCAGCTGATCCAGACCAAGAACCGCTCAAACCATGACTCGCTCAACTTCCCCGTGATGCTGAACGCGAAGCTGCTCGGCCTTTTGATGTCGGTCGGCGCGGCCGACGCGGCGCCCACGCGCCAGCAGGGCCAGGTGTACGCGGACCTGGCCGGCCGGGTCGACGCCCAGCTGAAGGCTCTGGCGGCCGTGCTGGAGACCGATGTGCCCATGTTCGACGCGACGGTGCGCGAGGCGGGCATCCCGCCCGTGGCGGCCGGATAGGGGTCCCCGGCGGGGCGGGTCGCGCCTCCCTTGCGGGGGGCCGCCCGCCCCCGATAGGCTTGAACCAGGCCCGCCCGCCGCTCGTGGCGGGCGGAGATGATTTGCGCTGGGGAGTGGTGGCGCCATGCTGGAGCAGTTCAACTGGCCGGCGATCTTCGCGGAGTCGCTCACGTACGACGACTTCCTCAAGAAGCACGGCACCGAGGCCCATCAGCAGCGCTGGGCGAACATGGACGCGCGCATCCAGCTGACGGCCGAGCAGCGCGAGCTGATCGGCGGCTTCGTCCGCGAGATGAACGTCTTCGTCCTCTCCGGCGCGTGGTGCGGCGACTGCGTGAACCAGGTGCCGATCATGAAGCACATCGCCGAGGCCAACCCGAAGATCCACCTGCGCCTGCTGGACCGCGAGGCCAACCCGCCGCTGCGCGACGCGCTGGTCATCAACGGCGGCGCGCGCGTGCCGGCCGTGGTCGTGCTGAGCGAGGACTGGCAGGCCTGCGGCATCGCCGGCGACCGCGTGATCGCGTACTACCGGCAGATGGCCAAGGACCGCCTCGGCCCGGCCTGCCCGACCGGCATCGTCCCCCCGGGCGAGGGCCTGATCGCCGAGGCCGTGCAGGAGTGGGTCACCGAGTTCGAGCGCTACCAGCTGATGCTGCGCCTGACGGGCCGGCTGCGCGAAAAGCACGGGGACTGAGCCCCGCTCCGTCCACACCCGTACATAGGGCGCGATTTTGGGGGCGCCACGCGATCGCGTGGCGCCTTCACATGTGCGATCGGCTCGGGCACCCGCTGCCCAGTGCTGATGCCCGTCATCGCCGGGGCCGCGATGCCTGCGACCACTTCCCGCACCCATGACGAGGACCGGATGGCCTTTTGTGCAGTTCATGGCCTTGCCGCTCGGCAACGCACCCGTGGCATGGGTGTGCCGATATTCGATGAGTGAGCGTGGCGCGCGGATGGCGCGGCCATCCGCACTGGGACACCGTCATCACCCCGCAGCGGCCCGGATGCGAACGGCCGACGGGAACTCGGGCTCTCGGGCTGAGCCGCGCAGGGAATCGGGTAGGAGGGGGGCGTCACGCCCCCCGTCCTCCCACACCACCGGACGTGCCGTTCGGCATCCGGCGGTTCGTCAAGAAGCCATGAGTTCTCCGAGACGCTCGGCCAGGCTCGTCAAACCCTGGCGCCGCCAATAAGCGGTGTCCAAGGCTCGGCTCAGCGGGCCGCAGGCCATGCGCCAATAACCCTTGCGGGTTCTGGCCCAGCTCTGCGCCTGCCATTCGGGTAGGCCAAGAGCCCGGAGCTCGCGCTCCGTTGGCTCCACCCGCCGCAGTGCGGCCCGCATGTTGGTGCGGGCCACCACCTGCTCCATCAGGGCGCCCGGGTCCCCCGGGGTCCCTTCGCTGGTCGTCGCCGCGCCCACGCTCCGCCCTCCGGCCGTCCCTTGGGGCTTCACCCCTGCGCCTGGTCGTGAGGCGCCTTGCGGCGTTGGCTGCTTTCCTCGCTTGGGCTGCGAGATCTCCAGCGCTGTGCCCCTCTCCTTGACGTTCGGCCCTTCCCGGGTGCCGGTCTGCCCTTCGCTCGTCATGCGTTAGCCTTGGTGAAGCTTCGCCGTTGCCGGTCCTTTCGGGCCGATACCCTCGTCAAGCCGGCATGGCGCCGCGGCTCCGTGCCTCGGTTCTCCCGGTACTACGACCTCTGCTGCCCTCTGCCGGTTCAGCCTCGCCTCTCGGGCCGGGTTGTCGGCCTTACCGACCTTCCCGGCAGACATCCCCAGATAAGAGCGGTGCCCTTCGCCTCACCCAGCCGCCGTACTTACGTCCGCGCCGCTTGATCGCTACGGGCTTCGCCTTGTCGTGCAGGCTCGCCCCGGCGCGTCCGCCTCACTTGCGGTTCGTGTCCCTCGGCCCGAGGCTGTGGCCGCCGGCTTCCTTCAGATCCCGCCTTGCGGCGGGCTCCCTTGCCCTTGGCTTGCGGTTGCCGCGATCAGGCCCCGCAGGGGACTCTCACCCCCAGGGCACTCGCCCGTGCTGGGCGTACACAGAAACGCCGCCCAACCCCGGCCGGGGTTGCGGCGGCGATCCTAGTCCGATCACCGAAGATCCGCGCTCGCGGCAAGCTTAGCAGCACCCGGCACCCCCGTCAACGAGGCGACGGCTTGACCGGCCGCGCGCCCCGCCCATGCGCTCTGCCCGGAAGGAGGTGCGCCGTGAATACCGGTCATGGCGTCCGACCACGGCGCCGCACCCGCAGCGGCCCCCTGGGAGGGATTTGTGCCGCGGGGCGCTCGCCCCGCGGCCTTTTTCGTTCCGGAGGAGGACTGCTGGTGGATCAGAACGCCGAACGGATTCTGCCGCCGCGACTACTGGCTGGGCTGCAGCACGACGTCGCCGGCGAGTCCAGCCATGTGCCGCGCCCGGGCAGCCGCCGCCGGACCTGGGGCGAGCGCAGCGGTGCGCGACGAGCCCTTTCCCGCCGCAACGCCAGCATCCGCCGCTGTTGCGACCAGGGCGCTTCCGTCCCGGACGTGGCGCAGCCTTTCATCTCAGTGAGGCGACCATTCGCAGGATCCTCGCCAGCTGTTCTCGGGGATGATGCTTCGCCGGCCATCCGGTATGCTGGGTCTGCGGCGCCGCAATGACAAAGCCGAGGGAAGGGGGTGGTCGCAGGTGGCGGAAGCCACAGCGGTCATCCCCGCGGAGCGGTAACCCGCTCCGCGGGGAGCACCAGGGGCCGGCGGCGTATGCCGCCGGCCCCGTCACTGCACGGAGGTGTGTCCATGCCTGGGGAGTTCATGGCCGCGATGGGCCTGCGTCTGACCCACATCAGCGCCGACCGGGTCGAGGGCACCATGGAGCTCGGCCCCCAGCACCACCAGCCCTGGGGCATCGTGCACGGCGGCGTGTATGCGGCCGCCGTCGAGACCGCGGCCAGCGCGGGCGCCGTGGCGGCTGTGGCCGACCAGGGCCTGACGGCCGTCGGCGTCAACAACAACACAAACTTCCTGCGCTCCATGTCGGCGGGGACGGTGGCCGTGGCCGCGACGCCGCTGCACCGGAGCCGCACGTTTCAGCTGTGGGAGGTCCGCATCACCGACGCCGAGCGGCGTCTGGTGGCGCTGGGCCAGGTGCGCCTGCAGAACGTGCAGCCGCGCGGCTCAGCCCGCCCGCGCGCGGATGGCTAGGTCGAGCGGCCGCAGCAGTACGTGCACGGCGATGGCGGCGCAGCCGTAAAGCCCGAGGGTGATCCAGTACGGCGTCGTGAGGCTCTGCTGCATGATGTGGCCCGCGGCCCACGACGACACGGCCCAGGCGCCGTTGTAGGCCATGCCGATGGCCGCGTTGGTGAGCGCCCGCTCCCCCGGCTCCACCGCCTCCATCTCCAACGAATTCTCCAGCGGCCCCGACGAATTCATGAGCCCGGACCGGAAAAAGCCGGCCCCGGCCACCACCGGCAGGCTGCGGGCGCTGGCCATGACGGCAAGCAGGGGCAGCGAGGTGAGCTGCAAACCCACCATCGCCCGCACGCGGCCCGCACGCCGGGAGAGGCGCGGACCCAACAGGGTGAAGGCCGCCGCCACCAGGGCCTGCAGCGAGAAGATGACGCCGATGGCTGCAGTCGACGCGCCGAGGTGACGCGCCAGGAACACGTTGTAGAAGGGGAGGAAGAGTCCCGCCCCCAACCCGATGAGGATCTCGGGGACAAGAAGGCGCGGCAGGGCCGGAGGCAGGCGGAGGCGGACCTGCACGCGGCGGCGGTCGTTGGGCAACCCCAGCACGGCTGGCAGCGCGAGGAGCTCGATGCCCGTGGCCAGCAGCAGCGTGCCTCGGTAGGCGCTCAGCAGCCCGCCGCCAAGGTGGCCGGGCAGCCAGCCGCCCAGCAGATTGCCGGCGACGCCAGCGATGAGGCCCGTGGCGGCCACCAGGCTGAAGAGCCCCTGTCGTCGCTCGCCCGTATCCGTGCGCTCCGCCATGAGCGGCGCCACCACCACGGCGAGCGCGACCGTGGCGAGGCCGCCGACCCAGGCCGCGGGAAGCAGCACCGCCGGCCGCGGCCAGAGGATCTGCGCCAGCTGCGCCGCGCCGCCCACCGCGCCGGCCAGCAGCAGGAAGTCGCGGCGGCCGATGCGGTCCGAGAGCCAGCCGGACGGCAGGGCGCCGATGGCAGCCGCGGCGTACGTGGCGCCCGTCACGGCCCCCAGGAGCGGAACGCTGATCCCGGCCCGCAGGAGATAGAGATTGAAGACGACCGTCACCACGGCGGCGCCGCTGTATGCGAACCCGGTGATCCAGAGCAGCAGCAGCGCGTCGCGGGAAAGAAGCTTCATCGTCTAAGACTAGCCTGTTGAGGGGGATGGGCGCATGCTGCCGATCGCGCAGCGCACCTTCGAGGTCCGCGGGGTCCAGCACACCCACTACTGGGTCGAGGTCGGGCCGGTGGTCGTCATCCTGCCGGTGCTCGGCGACGGCCGGCGCGTGCTGGTCCGCCAGTACCGGGCGGCCCTGGATCGGCGCACGCTGGAGTTTCCCGCCGGCCACTGCGAGCCCGGCGAGCGACCGGAGGATGCAGCTCGCCGGGAGCTCACCGAGGAGACGGGCTACATCGCCACGGCGATGCGCCCCCTCTTCCGGTTCGAGCCGGCACCGGGCTACACGGATGAGGTGATTCACGCCTTCTGCGCCGAGGGCCTGCGGCAGGGGGCCACCTCGTTCGATCCCGGCGAGGACATCGAGGTGCTGGCGTGGACGCCCGCCGAGATCGAGGCGGCGGCCACCGGCGGAGGCCTCACCGACGGCAAGTCGCTGCTGCTCTGGCTCGCCGATCGGGCGGGCTTTGTCGCCACGTCGTGAGCCGGGTCAGTCGCACCGACTGGCCGAGCCCCCTGCCCCTGCCTTGCCCGCGGCCTCCGGGCGCCGTCCCGGGCGCGGCCGGTCGCCAGCGTGACCGCGTTGCAGGCGCTGTTGGGCACGTCAGCCAGCTGACGGCCCAGTCCCAGCGGTAGCCGACGGTGGCTGCGACCGCAAGGCCATGGAGATCGCCGCCGACGCCGGGCCGCGGCGAGGCTGAGGCGGCCGCCGCAGAGCATGCGCACGAGCTCGCCGGACCGGGAGCCGCCGCCTGCGCCCGTTACGGGGCGGACAGCGTCCAGTTCTGCGCCGTGCCCTCGAACAGGGGCCCGCGCGCATCCTTGACCATCCCCTGGAAGCGGGCGGTGACGTACGCCTGGTCGTTCTGGGAGTATAGGAAGATCCACGGCAGGTTCTGGGCGTACAGCGTCCCCAGCTGCTGGTAGATCTTCTGGCGCTCAGCCTGGTCGAAGGTGCCCGCGCCCTCCTGGGTCAGCGTCTGCGACTCCTCGTACAGGGCGGTGCTGCCGGCCGTCTGCGCGTTCCAGTGGCCGAGGTTGTACAGGTCGCTCGCGCCCCAGATCCCCGTGATATCCGGGTCGATGTTGCTTGTCCAGCCGAGCAGCGCCGCGTCGTAGCTCGTGGCTGTGGAGGTCGACTTGTTGAGGAGCGTGCCGACCAGGGTGCTGAAGCTCATCGCCTGCAGGGTCACCTTCATGCCGACGGCGTCCAGGTTCGCCTGGATCAGCGGGGCGCTCGCCTGGCGGATGGGGCTGCTGCTGCCGCCGGGGTAGTCCAGGGTGAAGGCCAGCGTCTGGCCGCCCTTGGTCAGCACGCCGTTGTGCATGGTCCAGCCGGCCTCGGCCAGCAGGGCCCTGGCCTTGGCGGGGTCATACGGGTAGAGATGGGCGACGCCGGCGGGATTGGCCCAGGACGCCGGCGAAAACGGTGAGTTCACGACCGTGCCGTGGCCGTCGAGGAGCTTTTGCACGATGCCCCGCCGGTCGATGGCGTACTCGAAGGCCTGACGGACCCGCACATCGTCGAAGCGCGCCTGCAGCATGTTGAGAACGAGGAACTGGTAGCCGAGCTGCGGGTAGCTCCAGCCCTGCACCCCTGGGATCTTCGCGAGCCGCGGCGCCTCCTGCGGGTTGATCTGCGAGGACTGGAAGCCGACCGCGTCCACGGCGCCCTTCTGCAGCAGGCCGACCGCCTGGCTCTGGCTGCCGACCCTGAAGATGACGTGCTGTACCTTGGGCGCCCCCTGCCAGTAACCGGGGAACGCCTTCAGCTCGGTGTACTGGCCATTCACATACTTGACGAACGCGTACGGCCCCGTGCCGACCGGATGGGTCGAGAAGCCGGCCGTGCCCGCATTGGCGATCTCGGTCGGGGTGGTCAGCGCGTCGAGCTGCCTGGCCTCCTCGATCCCGGTGAGGCCAATGTACTGGAGGATCGGCGCATAGGCGCTGTCCAGGTTGAACACCACGGTGCTGGCGTTGGGCGTCTGGATGGCGCCGCCGGCCAGCCACGTCCTGTAGAGTGCCTGCGCCTGCACCTCGAACTGGCTGTGGGTGAGCTTGGGCGCGCCCCCGCCCTGGGGCGGGGTGGCCTCGGTGATCAGCGCGTCCAGTCGGTTCGCGTACGCCTGACCGCCCTTGAGCGCCGTGAAGTCGCTGAGCAGCGGCCCCCGGTAGTTCGGGTTGAAGATGAAGGCAAAGGTGGCCGCGACGTCCTGCGCGGTCAGGGGCGTACCATCCTGAAACCGGATGCCGGGCTTGAGGTGGAAGGTGATCTGCCTGCCGTTGCCGCCGATCTGGTACGTGGCCATCCCCGGCACATAGCCGAGCTGGCTGTTCAGCGACAGCAGGCCCTGGTAGATCAGGCCGTCGATGTCCGTGTTGTACGCGCTGGTGGCGATCAGGGGGTTGAAGTCCGGGGATGGCGCCGCGGTCTGCAGGATCGTCACCGTCGACGGCCCCGCGCCCGTGGGCGGCGCCTGGACCACGGCGCTGCCTGCGGCCCTCCGCGTGGCGCTGGCTGTGGCACTCGGGGCGGCGGTTCCGCCGCACGCCGCCAGCAGCACCATGGCGCCCAGGCAGGCAGCTGCCGTGGCGCGGGCCCGACGCGGTCTCCTCACCGAATTGCCTCCCAAGCCCCAAAAGTTAGGCGGCGCGCCCCATCCCTGCTTGCGCGCCGCAATCTTAATCGATTCGTGGGTGTGCCTTGGATTCCTGCAATCGGCACCGTGGCGCGGATTGGCGTCATTCCACGCCACGGCCGCATGTCGGCGGGAGCCGACTCGGTGACCGCGGCCGGCTACGCCGGATCCACGGACTCGGCAAGGATCCGGGCGACCTCGGGCCGGGTGTACTCGGGCGGCGGGAGCTCGCCTCGGCGCAGCAGGGCGCGCACGGCCGTGCCTGACAGAACCACCTGGTCCTCGGGGCCGTGCGGGCAGGTCTTGCGGGTCGCCATGCCGCCGCACCGCCGGCAGTAGAATGCGTGCTCGAAGGCCAGTGGCGCGATCCCCAGCTCAGGTGCCAGATCCGCCACCAGGCGCTGGGCATCGAAGGGTCCGTAGAAATCGCCGACGCCGGCGTGGTCGCGGCCGACGATCAGGTGGCTGCAGCCGTAGTTCTTGCGGCAGATGGCATGGAACACGGCCTCCCTCGGGCCGGCGTACCGCATCGGCGCCGGGAAGGCCGCGAGCAGCACGCGCTCGGGTGGGTAGTAGCCTGCGATCAGCGCCTCATACGAGCGCAGGCGCACGTCGGCCGCGATGTCGTCGTGCTTGGTCCGCCCCACCAGGGGGTGCAGCAGCAGGCCGTCGCAGATCTCCAGGGCGCACTTCTGCAGGTATTCGTGGGCCCGGTGGGCGGGATTGCGGCTCTGGAACGCCGCGACGGTGCGCCAGCCGCGGGCGGCGAAGGCGGCGCGCGTCTCGGCCGGATCCAGCGCGCGCGGGTCGCGGTCGGCCCGCCGCCGCACGATCCGCACCGGCCCGCCGAGGCAGATCGCCGGCTCGGCCAGCAGGGCCGCCACGCCCGGATGGCGCGTGTCCTCGGTCCCGTAGACCATGCGGGCCTCCCAGGCCAGATCGCGGCGGAAGCGGTCGTCGACGGTGAGGATGGCGAGGCTGCCGTCGGCGCCAACCAGCGCCACGTCGGTGCCGGGCCGGCAGGCGGCGGCCTCCTGGTCGCTCACGGGCAGGGTTACGGGCAGTGGCCAGAGGAGGCCGTCCGGCAGGCGCATGCGCTCGACGCTGGCGCGGTACGCGGCCTCGTCCATGAACCCGCGGAGCGGGCTCATCGCGCCGGAAGCCAGCAGGTCCAGGTCGTCCAGGACGCGCCCCGCCACCGGCACCTGCCGCAACTCGGCGGTGCGGGCCAGCTCGCCGG
Source organism: Bacillota bacterium (assembly GCA_021792015.1). Taxonomy (GTDB): domain Bacteria; phylum Bacillota; class Sulfobacillia; order RBS10-35; family JAJYVM01; genus JAJYVM01. The sequence continues at coordinate 13,413 of JAJYVM010000009.1, forward strand.
CGTCGTCGAGACCGCACGGCAGCAGCCGGCCACCGTGGGGTGCCGGCAGCCCGTCGGCGGACCGGACGGCTCCTTGCACCGGCGTTAATTGCGCAACCGCCCCCGTCGCTTCCGCCGGCCCGCCCGTCCCCTCCGGCACCGTCATCGCACCGCCTCGGGCTGCGCGCCCGCAGGCAGGTGCAGGCCGCACTCGGTCTTGCCCGTGCCGGCCCAGCGCCCGGCTCGCGGATCCTCGCCCGCCGCCACGGCGCGCGTGCACGGCCAGCAGCCGATGCTGGGAAAGCCGCGGTCGTGCATTGGGTTGTACGGAACGTTGCGGTTGCGGATGTACGTCCAGACGTCCTCGGCGGTCCAGCGGGCGAGGGGGTTGCATTTCACGAGCCGGTGCGCGGCGTCCCACTGGATCAGGGGTGTGTTGCGCCGCGTGGGCGCCTGGTCCCGCCGCAGCCCGGTGATCCAGCACAGCCGGCCGGCGAGGGCCGCTTCCAGCGGCAGCACCTTGCGCATGTGGCAGCACTGGTCCGGCTCGCGCGCCCACAGCGCCTCCCCGTGCGCCTCAGCCTGCTCAGCCACCGTCAGCCGCGGACGGAACGCGACGGGGCGCACGCCGTAGCGCTCCTGCAGGCGGTCGCGCGTGGCCAGCGTCTCCTCGAACAGCAGGCCCGTGTCGAGGTAGAAGATGCCGATGCGCGGCGCCACCCGCGCGATCATGTCGACCAGCGCGCAGTCCTCGGCGCCGAAGCTGCAGGCCAGTAGGGCCTCTGTGCCAAACCGCTCGCTGATCCAGCCCACGATCTCCTCGGCACCGGTGCCCTCGCGCTCCCAGCCCGCCGCCAGCTCCTCCAGTGCCGCAAGCTGACCCGGCTCCCCAACCTCGACCACTCCGTCGCCACCTCCACGTTCGCGTTGCGTGCCGCGCCTGCGGCGTGATGGACGCAGCGTATGACCCCGCCCCGCGGCGGGCGCCTGGCCCGCGCATGGACTGGCGATCCTGGCTCCGGCGCCAATACAAGGAATTTTGTCGCGATCGTGGAACAGAGATATCCATGCAAGAACTACTGCAAATCCGCGAGCCGGCACAGGTCCGTGCCCTCGGCCACCCCCTGCGGCTGGCGATCCTCGACGTCCTGGCCGTCGGGCCGGCCACCAACCTCCAGCTGTCCCAGCGGATCGGCGCCTCGCCCAGCAAGTGCTTCTTCCACGTGCGCCAGCTGCTCGAGGCGGGTCTCATCCGGCGTGGGGAAAGCCGCATCGTCGGCGGCGTCGTCGAAAAGTACTACGAGCCTGTGGCGCGGCGCTTTCTCCTGGAGCGCGGCGACCCGCGCGCCGAGGGCGAGCCGCGGGCCGGCACCGTGCTGGCCACAGCCATCGCCGAGTATGAGGCCGCGCTTGAGCGCTTCGGCGCCACCGGGGCCGACTACGATGCCGCGCGCCTCACCGTGCGCCTGCGGCCTGAGGACGAGGGCCGCGCCCGCGCCCGGCTCTGGGAGCTGTTCGACGACCTGCGCGCCATGGAGCGGGCCGATGGCCGGCCCTTCGTCCTGACATGCCTGCTGCACCCGCGCGCGGACCCCGAAGGCATGGATGCCGGAGGCCGCGCGTGATGCGCTGCGGATGCCGGAGGCCGCGCGTGATGCGCTGCGGATGCCGGAGGCCGCGCGTGAGGCGCTGCGGATGCCGGAGGCCGCGCGTGATGCGTGGTGGATGCCGGAGGCCGCGCCTGATCACCCCCGCGCCGCTTCTGTCTTGCGCGCCTTATGATGGCACGCGCCCTGGCGGAAACCACCTCCACCAGTGTCGACTGGAGGGTTTTCGCATGGGGTGGCGTATCCGATGGCCGGACGCTGATATATCAGGCCCTGGTTGTGCGCGCGCAATGCTGCGCGCTCCCTGCGATGGCGCCCAAGGGGGTCCTGACCGACGGCCGTGCTGCGCGCCCAGCCCCGCCTCAGCGACGCCGCCTATGAGGCGCTGCGCGCCCGCATCGTCAGCCTGCGGCTGCCACCCGGCGTGCGCCTGGACGAGGACGAGCTGATCGCGGACCTCGGGGTGGGCCGCACGCCGCTGCGCGAAGCGGTCGCGCGCCTGCGCCACGAGGGGCTGGTCGTGGTCCTGCCCCGCCGCGCCACCATCGTGGCTCCCCTCGACCTCGGCGATCTCCACCAGCTGATCGAGGCGCGAATCGTCCTGGAGACGGAGGTGGCGGCGCGTGCCGCCAAGCGGGCCGGCCCGGCGGACATGGCCCGCTGCCGCGACGCGCTGGAACTCGCCGAGCGCGCCGGCGCCGACGGCGACCCGGACGCATACCTGGAGGCCGACCGGCGCTTTCACGACGCGGTGGCCGACGCCTGCGGCAACACCCACCTGGCCGAGGCGGACAAGCACGTCAATATGCTTTCGATGCGCTTCTGGCACCTCGGGTTCCGGATGGCCGGCCCGCCCGCGGCGCCGGACCACCACAACCGGCTGCTGGCCGCCATCGCCGCTGGCGACGCGGAGGCGGCGCGGCATCTGACGGCGGAGCACATCGAAAACTTCCGGGCCCGGCTCCGCTTCGCGCTCTGAGACTTCGGGAGGGATATCAGTGAGCGACGAGTTTCCCCGTCTGAACCGGCGCCAGATCCTGAAGCTTGCGGCAGGCGCCGGTGGCGCCCTGACGCTGTCCGCGCTGCTGGCCGCCTGCGGCGGGGCGGCCTCGCCGAGCACCGCCAGCAGCAGCAGCGCCGGCAAGGCCACCGGTACGGCCGGCACAGGCGGCTCGGCCAGCGCGAGCGCCAGCGCCGCGGCCACCCCAGGGACGCCCAAGACTGGCGGGACGCTCCGCTATGGCCTTTCCTCGGACGTCGTCAACTTCGACGCCCAAATTCAGACCGGCGCCGCCGCCAGCGACGTCAAGAACATGATCTACGACACGCTCATCACCTACGATCAGAACGGCAAGATGATCCCGGGCCTTGCCTCGGCCTGGAAGGCCATCGACGCCAGCACGTACCAGTTCACCCTGCGCCAGGGGGTGAAGTGGCACACCGGCGACCCGTTCACGGCGGATGACGTCCTGTTCACGTTCCAGCGCATGGAGGACCCATCCGTTGGCGCGTACAACGCCGGCCGCTTCAAGAGCGTCAGCAAGATCGCGACCCCGGACGCCAACACCGTCGTGTTCCACCTCTCCACGCCGAACGCGGTGTTCCCGTACATCATCGCCGACGTCAACTCGGCGATCATCAACCGGAAGTACACGAGCAGCCACAACCTCCAGACGGCGCCCATGGGCACGGGGCCGTTCTACTTCGTCAGCCGCCAGCCCGGCGTGCAGATCACGATCAAGAAGAACCCGAACTACTGGATGCCCGGCATCCCGTACCTGGACGGCATCAACTTCTATCCGAAACCGGACGACACCACCCGCACGACGGCCCTGCTGTCCGGCGACGTCGACTTCATGGACTACGTCCCCTACACGCAGATGGCGGCCATCAAGTCGAGCAGCAAGCTCAAGATGTACGGGGACGAGGAGATCGGCTTCGGCTGGCTGGCCTTTGACCACACGCATCAGCCGTTCAACGACCTCCGGGTGCGCCAGGCCTGCGCCTACGCCCTCAACCGCGAGGTGATCGCCCAGACGGCGTTCCAGGGGTTCGGGGCGCCCATGAACGGCGGCCTCATCCCCAAGGGCTGGGTCGGGTACGACCCCAGCATCCAGAACACGTACGACTACAATCCGACCAAGGCCAAGCAGCTGCTGGCGGCGGCCGGCTTCCCGAACGGCTTCAAGACCAAGATCCTGAGCACTTCGACCTACTCGGTGATCTCGGGCCCGGCCACGGCCGCGCAGGCCCTGCTCAAGGACGTCGGCATCGACGCCCAGCTCGACCTGCAGGAGTGGCAGATCTTCCTGAAGACGGTGGCCGGCGGGACCTACCCGGCGCACATCTGGGGCTCGGCCCTGCCCTACACCGACCCGGACGCGCTCACGAACTTCCTCTCGGGCACCGAGGGCACGATCCCGAAGGACTTCCACTACAACGACCCCACGATCAACAAGTGGCTGGATGAGGGCCGTCAGACGCTCAACGTGAGCCAGCGACAGACCATCTACGCCAACATCGACAAGCGGGTGCTGGAGACGGTTCCCTACACCTGGCTCGTGCGGCGCGAGCAGGCCGAGGCCTCGCAGGCCTTCGTCAACGGCTACGTGCACCTGACGGCGGACGGCTGGTCGCAGCTCATGCTGCGCCAGACCTGGCTCGCGAGCTAGGCGCATGGCCCGCTATGTGCTCCGGCGCCTGGTCTACCTGGTGGTACAGGTATTCCTGGTGGCAACGGTGGCGTTCATCCTGATCCACCTGGTGCCGGGCAACCCGGTCCGCGCCATGTTGGGACAGAATGCGCCCGAGGCCCAGGTGCGGCAGGTCGAACACGCCCTGGGCCTCGACCGGCCCCTTCTGGTGCAGTTTGCGGCCTGGATGGGCCAGGTCGTCCGTGGCAACTTCGGCCGCTCGGTGGTCGGCGGCTGGTCGGTGCTGCCCGAGGTCATGACCCGGTTGGGCAACACGCTGGAGCTCATCGCTGGCGCCATCATCATCTCGGTGGCGGTCGGCATCCCGCTGGGCACGCTGGCGGCACGGCGTCCGAATACGACCACGGACCTGGTCCTCAGCTGGGTCGCCATGGCGGGGATCTCACTGCCGAACTTCGTGATCGGCTCCGTCCTGTTGCTGCTCTTCGCCGTGCACTGGCATGTGCTGCCGCAGATCGAGTTCGTCTCCTGGTCCAAGAACCCGATCGAGCACCTGGAGCTTCTGGTGCTGCCATGCGTCACGCTCGCGGCCGCCTCCGGGGCGGTGGTGATGCGCATGATGCGCAGCTCGCTGCTGGAGGTCACGGGGGCCGACTTCATGCGCACGGCGCGCGCCAAGGGCCTGTCCGAGAACGCGGCCGTGCGCCGCCACGCGATCAAGAACGCGCTCAATCCCGTCGTCAGCATCCTCGGCCTCCAGGTGGGAGCCCTGCTCGGTGGGACGGTGATCGTGGAGACCATCTACGGCTGGCCGGGCCTCTCGACCCTGCTCCTCGACGCGATCAGCAACCGCGACTACCCCGTGATCCAGGGCGTGGTCCTGGCCATCGCCATCCTGACCGTGCTGGTCAACCTGACCGTCGACATCGTGTACGCCTACCTCGACCCGAGGATCCGCTATGTCTAGCGCGGTGCCCCGTCAGGAGCCCGACGAGCACACGGAGGCGGCGTCCGAACCGCGCGGCCGCTGGCACCGCCTGCTGCGCAACCGGCGGATCCAGCTCGGCGGCGGGTTCATCCTGTTCGCCGTCCTCGTGGCGGTGCTGGCGCCGCTCATCGCCCCCTACCACCCAAACCGGCTGCTCGGCATGCCCCTGCTGCCCCCGAGCCCGCAACACCCGCTCGGCACTGACAACTTCGGGCGCGACGAGCTCTCGCGCCTCATCTACGGCGCCCGCGTCTCCCTTTCCGTGTCCTCGTTGTCCATCGCGCTGGCTGCCGTGCTCGGCATCCCGCTCGGGCTGTGCGCCGGGTACTACCGCGGCGCCGTCGAAACCATCATCATGCGCGCGGCCGATGTGGTCCTCAGCTTCCCGACCATTGTCCTGGCCATCGCCGTGGTCGGCATCCTCGGTCCCAGCTTCCGCGACCTGGTGCTGGTCATCGGCGTGGTGTACGCGCCGCCGTTCATCCGCATCGTGTACGGGGCCACCCTGCGCGAGCGCGAGTCCGAGTACGTGCAGGCCGCGCAGTCCGTGGGGGCACGCAACTCGTACATCCTGTTCCGGGTGCTGTTGCCCAACGTGCTGGCGCCCATCCTGGTCCAGGCCTCCCTCGGCCTCGGCTTCGCCGTGTTGATCGAGGCGGGCCTCTCCTTCCTGGGTCTCGGCACGCAGCCGCCGACGGCCTCATGGGGCGACATGATCTCGGTGGCCAGGAACTTCCTGAACAGCGACCCGCTGCTGCTGATCTGGCCCTCGATCGCCGTGTCGCTGCTGGTGCTGGCCTTCAACACCCTGGGCGACGGGCTGCGCGACGTCCTCGACCCGCGCCTCAAGACCTGACCCGGGCGCGCGCGGCCAGCGCGCGAGCGAGTTGACCAGCAGCGCGCGGTCTTCCCGCGCGCGAGCGAGTTGAACGGAGGGATCGTGAAGGTGCGCACCATCGAGTTGGGCCGCATGTCCTGGGAAGAGGTCGCGGAGGTCCGAAAGGCCGACCCCGTCGTGCTGCTGCCCGTCGGCACGATCGAGCAGCACGGACCGCATCTGCCCGTCGGTTCGGACAACATGGTCGCCGACTTCTTCGCCAGGAAGGTCGCCGAGGCGACGGGGGCCGTGCTCGCCCCGGCGCTGAACTACGGCTGCTCCGACGTCTTCCGGGCCTTCCCCGGCACCCTGTCCATCCGCAGCGAGACGTTCAAGGCTGTGCTGCGGGACGTCTGCCACGCCCTGTTCGACGACGCCGGCTTTCACCGCCTCGTGATCGTCGATAACCACGGCGGCAACGAGACGCACGTGGAGGAGGTCGCCCGCGGGCTGCGCCGGGAGCGTGGCCGGCAGACGCTCATCGGATGCCTTTACCCCTGGAACCTGGGCTACGCGGTGATGCGCGAGGTCTACCCGGATGCGGGCGCCGTGTACGGCCACGGCGGCGAGCCGGAGACCTCGGCCATGCTGGCCATGTACCCGGAGGATGTGCAGATGCAACGGGCGCGCAAGGGCGGCTACCAGCCCGTGCGGGGCTGGACCATGCGCGGCTACACGAAGGTCGCCGTTCCGGGGTACAGGGCCGGCGAGGGCTCCCTCTACCTGGACGCCGACGAGGTGGCGCCGGACGGTGTCACGGGCGACCCGATGAGCGCCAGCGCGGAATACGGCCGCCAGTGGGTGGAGCGGGTCGTCGGCTTCGGCATCGCGTACGTCCGTGAGTTTCAGCGGATCACAGCGGGAGGGTGAGCGCACGGGTGGCAGCGCTGGCCGACGGCTTCGCGGAGGCGACCCATTTCGTCCAGACCCCGCACGTGAACGGGCTGGGCATCATGCTGGGCGGCCAGCTCTGCGCCTGGATCGACGAGGTCGGGGCCGTGGCGGCCTACCGCTACGCCGGTGGGGTCTGCGTGACGGCCGCCATCGACGACCTCGACTTCCGCCTGCCGATCCACCTTGGCGACCTGGTGGTGCTGGCCGCCCTCGTGACGTGGGTGGGCCGCACGTCGCTCGAGGTGGAGGTGCGGGTGTTCCGCGAGCGGGCGGGAGGCGCCCGCTCGCTCGCCAACACGGCGCACCTGGTGTTCGTGGCCGTCGACCGAGAGGGCAAGCCGGCGCCGCTGCCGGTTGGACAGCCCGAGACGGAGGAGGAACGGCAGGCCTGGGTGGCGGCGGAAATGCGCGGCGAGGCGCGGGTGCGCCGGCGCCGGCGGATGCAGTAGCGCGGCGTATTGGGCGACGGCGGAGGTAAAGAGCTACGCGAAAAGCTGCCGCAGCTCCAGGGTGAAGCCGGGCAGCTCCGGGTCGAGGGCGGCTGGCTGGGCGTCCTCGACCCGCTCCGGCGCGCGACCGGGGCGGTGGACCTCCACGGCCTGGGCCTCCGGGTCGATCAGCACACCCAGGCGGGCGCCGTGTTCCAGATACATCCTCATCTTCGCGCGCAGCTCCGCCATGCTGGCGGATGGGGAGCGCAGCTCGAAGACAGCGTCTGGGCAAAGGTGGGCAAAGCCGCGGCGGTCGGCCGGGGGCAGCGCGACCCACCGTGCCAGCGCCACCCACGACGCGTTGGGCGAGCGGCAGGAACCGTCGGGCAGGTTCCAGCCGGTCGACGGGCCGAACGCGACCCCCAACCCGGTCCGGTCACTCCAAGGTTTGAGCTGGTAGCCAAGCTCGAGGTCACGGCGGCCGCCCTCGCTGCTCGTGGGCGCCACGACCAGCTCCCCTTTCGCCGTGCGCTCGAACTGGCAGCCGGGGTTGCGCTCGGAGATCGCCATCAGGTCCTCGTCGGAGACGCGGCGCAGCAGGTCGAGCCGGATCGCTGCTACGAACCCCGTGCCCGATTCTACCCCGGCCGTTCCCCTGGGAAGCTCCCCGCGACATGCACCATGCTGGCCCAGGACCGCAGCTCCTCCAGCGCGGCGGCGCAGGCGGGCTCGGCGGCGTGGGCCTCCAGCTCCAGGTGGAAAGTGTACTGCCAGGGGTCGCGGCGCGACGGCCGCGACTCCAGCTTCAGCAGGTTGACGCCATGGTCGGCGAAGGCGGCCAGGGCCCGGACGAGGGTCCCGGGGCGGTCGGCAGCCGGCAGGGCCAGCA
>JAJYVM010000378.1 GCA_021792015.1 Bacillota bacterium
GACCCGGCCGCCTGGCCGACCCGGGCGACTTGGCCGACCCGGCCGACCCAGGCGACCTGACCGACCCGGCGCCACGCCCGCCCGGCCGGTGGCCCGGTCGCCCGGGCGCGACGGTCACCGATTTGCATGACAGCCACGAAGGGAGCGATCGCGCGTTGTCCGATGCCAAGGAAGATCGGGGAGACCAGGCCGAGAAGGAGCGCTTGGAGGCGCTGCTGCAGGAGAGCCGCCGCTTTCCGCCGCCCGCCGCCATGCGGGCCAGCGCCAACGCCGGCGACCCCAAGATCTATGAGCAGGCGGCGGCCGACCTCGAGGGCTTCTGGGCCGAGCAGGCCAAGCGCCTGGACTGGTTCAAGCCATGGGAGAAGACCCTCGACTGGCAGAGCCCGTGGGCCAAGTGGTTCGTCGGCGGCCAGACCAACGTCTGCTACAACTGCGTCGACCGCCACGCCGCCTCCGAGCGCCGCAACAAGGCGGCGCTGATCTGGGAGGGCGAGCCCGGCGACCAGCGCATCCTGACCTATGGCCAGCTGCAGCGCGAGGTCGCCCGCTTCGCCAACGCCCTGAAGCGCCTCGGCATCGGCAAGGGCGACCGCGTCGCCCTCTACCTCGGCATGGTGCCGGAGCTGGCCATCGCCATGCTGGCGTGCGCCCGCATTGGCGCGCCGCACTCGATCGTGTTCGGCGGCTTCTCGGCCGAGGCCCTGGCCGACCGCATCAACGACGCCCAGGCCAAGGTGCTGATCACGGCCGACGGCTCATGGCGCCGCGGCGGCGTGGTGCCGCTCAAGGCCAACGCCGACGAGGCCCTGCGCGCCTGCCCGACCGTGTCCAACGTCGTCGTGGTCGAGCGCGTCGGCGAGGCCGCCCACGCCAAGATGCAGCCGGGCCGCGACATCACGTGGAGCGACGCCATCGCCGGGCTCTCCGCCGACTGCCCCTGCGAGCGGATGGACGCCGAGGACATGCTGTTCATCCTGTACACCAGCGGCACGACCGGCAAGCCGAAGGGCATCGTGCACACGACCGCCGGCTACCTCACCGGCGTCGCGACCACGCACCGCCTGATCTTCGACATCAAGGACACCGACGTCTACTGGTGCACCGCCGACATCGGCTGGGTCACGGGCCACTCGTACATCGTCTACGGCCCGTTGGCCAACGGCGCCACGTCCCTGATGTACGAGGGCAGCCCCGACTACCCGGACCGCGGTCGCTTCTGGTCGATCTGCGAGAAGTACGGCGTAAACATCCTGTACACGGCGCCGACGTCGATCCGCACCTTCATGCGCTGGGGCACGGAGTGGCCCGAGCGCTACGACCTCAGCAGCCTGCGCCTTCTGGGCAGCGTCGGCGAGCCCATCAACCCCGAGGCCTGGATCTGGTACCACGAGCACATCGGCCACGGGCGCTGCCCCATCGTCGACACATGGTGGCAGACGGAGACGGGCATGATCCTCATCACGCCCCTGCCGGGCCTCACCACGACCAAGCCCGGTTCGGCCACGCGCCCCTTCCCCGGGATTCACGCGGAGGTTCTCGACGAGCGCGGCGAGGCCGTCGGCCCGGGCGGCGGCGGCTACCTGGTGCTGACGCGCCCCTGGCCGGCCATGATGCGCACCATCTACGGCGACCCCGACCGCTATGTCCGCCAGTACTGGAGCCGCTACCCGGGCAAGTACTTCACGGGCGACGGCGCCAAGCTGGACGAGGACGGCGACTTCTGGCTGCTGGGCCGCGTGGACGACGTCATGAACGTCTCGGGCCACCGCATCAGCACGTACGAGGTCGAGAGCGCCCTGGTCGACCACGCCGGTGTCGCCGAGGCCGCGGTGATCGGCCGCAGCCACGACGTGAAGGGCCAGGCGATCGCCGCCTTCGTGACGCTGAAGGAGGCCACGCGCGGCAGCGAGGGCCTCAAGGCGGAGCTGCGCGAGCACGTGGCCCGCAAGATCGGACCCATCGCCCGCCCCGACGACATCTACTTCGCGGCCGAGCTGCCGAAGACGCGGAGCGGCAAGATCATGCGACGGCTGTTGCGCGACATCGCCGAGGGCCGCGCCCTGGGCGACACGACGACCCTGGCCGATCCCAGCGTCGTGCAGCGGCTGAAGGAGCAGTACGAGGAAGTCGAAGGGTGAGTGACGGCGCGCGATCGCGCGCCGTTCCGCCCCGCATGAAGAGAGGCGGCCCGGATGGGGCCGCCTCTTTCACGGAAGGCACGGGGGCTAGGTTCCGGAGGTGCTGGCGCTCGGGGTCGTGGTGCCGCTCGGGTTGGTCGTTTCCGGCTTCTGCATCCACTTGAACTGGCGGTTCATCAGGTTGCCGATCATGGTCTGGGACTTGCTGAGGATCTGGCTCTCCTGCGTCACGGTCATCTTGCCGCTGCTGACGGCCGCATCAAGCTTCGTCTTCAGCTGGCTCAGGAGGTATGCCTGCAGGCCGGCCGAGGACTTGCCGGACGTGCTGTCCGCGATCTGGCCGAGGGTCTTGCCGGACTGGAGCTGCGTACGCAGCTGCTGCGGCGTGATCCCAAGGTAGGTCGCCGCCTCGTTCATGAAGCCCATGGGGCCGAAGCCCATGCGGCCGCGGGGGCCGTGGAAGCGGTGGAAGCCGCCCATGAACGGCCGGAGCTTGCCGCTCTGGATCCGGCTCTCGATCTTGCTGGCCTGCTGCTGGGTCAGCTTGCCGCTCTGCACGGCCTGGTTGACCTGGTCGGTCTCCGCTGCCTGGATCGCGCTCTGCAGGGCGGCCGGGGTCACACCGAGGTGGCTCGCCACGTCGTCGAGGAAGCTCTGAAACGTGTTGGCCGGCGTCGTGGTCTGCGACGCGGCGAAGGCGACGGCGCCGCCGCCGACGAGGACCAGGGCGGCCGAGACCCCAATGATCGTGCGCTTCAGCCATGGAGTGGACATCCGCTCGCGCACCCCCCTTCGCCGTTCAGCCTAACCGGCGATGCTATGGGCGCCATCAAGAAATTGTTGCGAAGCGATCAAGACGGCTGGCAGGTCAAGACTGGGCGGGCAGCGTGAACCAGAAGCGCGAGCCGCGGCCGGGCTCGCTCTCGACGCCGATCTTGCCGCCGTGGGCCTCGACCAGACGTTTGGCGATCGTCAGGCCGAGGCCGGCGCCGCCTGTGGCGCGGGTCCGCGACTTGTCGGTCCGGTAGAACCGCTCGAAGACGTTGGCCAGGTCCTGCGGGCCGATGCCGATGCCCGTGTCGGCGACGGCGACCTCGACGCCGCCGTCCTGGGTCGGCTGGACCCTCACGTCGATGCGGCCGCCGGTGGGCGTATAGGCCAGGGCGTTGGCCACGAGGTTGCGCAGGACCTCGCCCAGGCGGCGCGCATCCCCCGTGATGGTGGGCACCGGACCCTCCACGGCCGCCGACAGGGCGATGTTCTTGTCCCGCGCCTGCAGCGCGAAGCCGTCGACGATCCCGCGCACCAGGCCGGGCACCTCCACCGGCGCGCGGTCCATCACCAGCTGTTTGGACTCGGCCAGGGCCAGGTCCTGAAGGTCCTCGACCAGGTGCTGCAGGTGCACCGCCTCGTCGTGCACCCCGCGCAGGGCTTGCGGCGTCGGCGCGATCACGCCGTCCGCCAGCGCCTCCAGGTAGCCGCGCAGGATCGTGAGCGGCGTGCGCAGCTCATGCGCGACGTCAGCCACCATCTGCTGCCGCTGCTGGTTGGCCGCGTCCAGGCCATCGGCCATGGCGTTGAAGGAGTGCGCCAGCTCGGCCAGCTCGCCGCTGGCCGCGACCTTGACGCGGGCGCCGAGGTCGCCGCGCTGCAGCTTTCGGGCCGCCCCGATCACCGCGGTGATCGGGCCCGTGATCGTGTGGGACAGGACCAACGAGAGCAGCAGGGCCACGACGAAGCTGGCGCCGGCCGCGACCAGCAGCGCGTCGGCGACGATGCCCGCGAAGTTGTTGCGCGACACAGCGTTGATCAGGGCGGGCGACGGCGTGAGCAGGGCCGTGCCCAGCAGGGTGCCCGTGGCGGAGTCCACGATGCGGAG
>JAJYVM010000379.1 GCA_021792015.1 Bacillota bacterium
GCCGCTGCTGCCGGTGCCGCATGGGGACATGCAGTGCCAGTCGTACGTGCCGGCCTTGGTGAACTTGATCGAGGCCTGGACCGTGACCGTCTTGCCGCTGGGCGCCGCCGGGATCACCAGGTTGACCCCGAGCGACGGGATCGTGAAGGTGTGCGCCACCTGGCCGACCGGGATCGAGCTCACAACCTGGCCGTCCACTGTCTCCGTGCCATTGACGGTGCCCGAGACCTTGGCGTACGGCGAGCCGGCGGGAAGCGGCGCGGTGCCGTCGTCGTAGGAGGTGATGGTGAGGACCACGGTGTCGCCGGCCTTGGCGATCGTCCAGGCAGCGGTGCTGCCGCCGCTTGCCAGCTGGTACTGCGGCCATCCGGGCTTGTTGAGCATCTTGCCGGTCACGATCTTGAGGCCCTGCTGAACGGTCTGGCCGCCAGTCGCCTGAGCCGTCTGGCCACCACCGGCGCTCGTCGCGTTGGCCGCGCTCGTCGGGTTCGCCGCGGAAGCCGTCTCCGCTGCGCTGCCGCATGCGGCAAGGGCGAGGAGCGACCCGGCCAGCGCCAGACCCGCCACGATCTTCTTGTACCGCTGAAGCTGAGTCTTCATTTGAGTCTGAGTCTTCATTGCCGAAACCCTCCGCTCGGATCCGCCTGGATGGCCCCGGCGCCAGGGCCCATCGCTTGCTCTCATCATGTACGTGGAAGCCGTCGTGAACGACGGCCCACCGGGCCGTGCCTGCTGCGTCGAACGGCCTGAGCCGGGCGGGGCGCATTGGCTTTGGGCGCGGTCCATTTGGGCCGTCACACCGCCTGTGTGGACCAACCGCCTGCGCAAGACATGCGGGCCGACACCGGTGCAGACCGCCGAGTGCCCGTCGCCGGGAGCGGCACCGGGCGCGAGATCCGATCACCGTCCGGCCCTCTTGCCATCTGCGCCCTCGCGGGAGCCGCCCAGGCCCGCGCTGCACCGTGGGGCGACACCGGCCGCTGCGGGCTGGCATTGGGCTTCATGCCGTCCGGGCGCGATCGGCGACGAACCCTGTCCAAGGCCGCGGATCCTGGACCCGCGGGCCCCCGCCGCCGATGAAGCTCGTGGACGCGCAACCGCCCATCGCTGCGGCATAATGGAAACGGGGAACGCGGCTGCGGTCCCCGCGAGGGAGGCGGCATCGACAGCATGGCGCGAAAGCAGGGCGCGGCGACCCAGGCCGCGCAGGCTCCGGACGCGGAGCTCTCGGCCGAGCGGCTGCTCGGTATGTACCGGACCATGGTGACCACGCGTGCGGTGGATGAGCGCATGTGGCTGTTGCAGCGGCAGGGCGCCATCGCGTTCACGATCCCCTGCAAGGGGCAAGAGGCCGCCCAGATCGGGGCCGTTGCCGCCTTCGACCCCGGCCGCGACTGGTTTTACCCGTACTATCGCGACGTCGGCGTGATGCTTGGGCTGGGCATGACGCCCAGGGACGTGTTCCTGGGTGGGTTCGGCAAGCTGGCCGACCCCGAGAGCGGCGGCCGCCAGATGCCCTACCACTGGTCGCTGCCCCAGGCGCGCGTGGTCACGGGCAGCAGCCCCGTGGCGACGCAGATCCCCCAGGCGGCCGGCACGGGCATGGCCCTGCAGCTCCGCGGGGAAGACGGCGTCGTCTACTGCTCCTTCGGTGAGGGCAGCACGAGCAAGGGCGACTTTCACGAGGGCGTCAACTTCGCCGCCGTGCGGAAGGCGCCGGTGATCTTCTTCTGCGAGAACAACCAGTACGCGATCTCCGAGGGCCTGGAGAAGCAGATGGCGGTCCGCTCGGTCGCCGAGCGGGCGGCCGGCTACGGCATCCCCGGGGAGAGCGTGGACGGCAACGACGTGTTCGCCACGTACGCCGTCGTGCGCCGCGCCGTGGCACGCGCCCGCGCGGGGGATGGCCCCACCCTTGTCGAGGCCCGCACATACCGCCTGATGGCTCACTCCTCCGGGGATGACGACCGCAACTACCGCACTCGTGAGGAGATCGCCGAGTGGGCGAAAAAGGATCCCATCCAGGGCTTCAAGGAGCAGCTGATCCACCAGGGCGTGCTCGATGAGGCCCGCGCCCAGGCCATCGCGGCGGAGGTCGCCGACGAAGTCGATGCCGCCACCGACGCCGCCGAGCAGGCGCCGTGGCCTGAGGTGGCCGATGCGACCCGCTTCGTCTACGCCGAGGGAGGGAACGGCCGTGGCCGTTAGCCAGAACACCGCGGTGGCGGTCAAGCCGAAGTCCAACCTCGAGGCGGTGCGCGAGGCGATGCGCGAGGAGATGGCCCGCGATCCGCGGGTCATCCTGATGGGGGAGGACGTGGGCGTGCGCGGCGGCGTGTTCCAGGCCTCCGCGGGCCTCTACGACCAGTTCGGCAGCAAGCGCGTCATCGACACGCCGCTGGCGGAATCCGTGATCGTCGGCGCGGCGATCGGCGCCGCCGTGGCCGGCATGCGGCCAATCGCCGAGATCCAGTTCGCCGACTTCAGCCACCCGGCCTTCGACCAGATCGTCAACGAGGCCGCCCGCATCCGCTACCGCAGCCGAAACGGCTGGAGCTGCCCCATGGTCATCCGGGCGCCCTTCGGCGGCGGCGTCCACGGCGGCCTCTACCACAGCCAGTCCGTCGAGGCCTTCTACGCCCACGTGCCCGGCCTGAAGGTCGTCGCCCCCAGCACGCCCGGCGACATGAAGGGCCTGCTGAAGGCGGCCATCCGCGACGACGACCCCGTGGTCTTCTTTGAGCACAAGGGGATCTACGGCGGCCCGCGCGAGGTCATCCCCGAGGGCGATCATCTGGTGCCCATCGGCAAGGCGGCGGTCAAGCGGCCGGGGGAGCACGTGTCGGTCATCGGCTACGGCCTCATGTTGCACCGGTGCATGCAGGCGGCCGAGGATCTCGCGGCCGAGGGCGTGTCGGTCGAGGTGCTCGACCTGCGCACGCTGCGCCCGCTGGACACCGAGGCGATCCTGGCCACGGCCAGGAAGACAGGCCGCGTCTGCATCGTTTACGAGGACAACAAGGCCCTGGGCGTCGGTGCCGAGGTGTCCGCGCTCATCGCCGAGCAGGCCCTCTTCGACCTGGATGCGCCGATCGTGCGCGTGGCGGGTCCCGAGGTCCCGGCGATGCCGTATGCCCCGCCGCTCGAAGATTGGTTCATGCCGTCCGCGGAGGGCATCGCCGAGGCCCTGCGGCGCCTGGCCGCGTTTTAGCCGGGCGAACATGATCGGCGCGGTGTCCCCGCGCCGATGCGGAGTACAAGGAGGCAGATCCTTGCAGATCCTGATGCCGCAGCTGGGGGAGAGCGTCTCCGAGGGCACCGTCGACCGCTGGCTGAAGAAGGTCGGCGATCCCGTCAAGAAGTACGAGCCGCTGCTGGAGGTCGTGACGGACAAGGTCAACGCCGAGGTGCCCTCCACAGCGGCCGGGATCCTGCAGGAGATCCTGGTGCCCGAGGGGCAGACGGTGGCTGTCGGCACGCCGATCGCGGTGGTCGCGGACGCCTCGGCGCCGGCCGCCGCGCCCGCAGGTGCCCCGGCCCCTGCCCAGGCTGCCGCGCCGCAGCCGGCGGCGCCTCCCCCCACGCGCGACGCTGAGGTGGGCAGCCGCTACTCCCCAGCCGTGCGCCGCCTCGCCGCCGAGCACAACCTGGACCTGAGCCAGGTCCGGGGCTCCGGAGCCGGCGGCCGCGTCACCCGCGACGACGTCCTGGCCCTTGTCCAGGGCGGCCAGCGGGCGCCGGCTGCCACCATTGCCTCGCCGCCGGCAGTTGAGGACGAGGAGGAACCGTCGGGTGTCCTCTTTGCCCCGCGCCCCCTGCGTGGCACCACGGCGGCGCGGCCCACCCCAGCGGCGGTGGCGGCGGCGCCCGCGGCGGCGGCCCCCGCACCGGCTGCGCCAGCCATCCCGGCACCCGCAGCGCCCTTGATGGCGGCGGCGCCGTCGGCGCCGCCACCAAATGCACCGCTGCCCCTGGCCGCAGATGACGAGCGGCTGCCGCTCACGGCCATGCGGCG
>JAJYVM010000380.1 GCA_021792015.1 Bacillota bacterium
CTCTCCGGTCCGACCCCTCGACTCTGAGCTCCTTTCAGAGCTCCACGGGCCAAGCCCCCCTCACAGCTCCTCGACGATGAAGTTCGTGTTCGTATATACGCAGATGTCCGCCGCGATCCGCATCGCCGCGCGCACGATCTCCACCGCCGGCATCTCGGTGTACCGGACCAGCGCCTGTGCCGCCGAGAGTGCGTAGGGCCCGCCCGAGCCGATGGCCAGAATGGGCTCGTCAGGCTCGATGACCTCGCCGCTTCCGCTCAGCAGCAGCACGTGCCCCGCGTCCGCCACCAGCATCTGCGCCTCCAGGCGCCGCAGCACCCGGTCCGACCGCCAGTCGCGCGCCAACTCCACCGCCGCGCGCTGCAGGTTGCCCCGGTACTCCTCCATCTTGGCCTCGAACTTGTCGTAGAGGCTGATGGAGTCGGCCAGCGACCCCGCGAAGCCCGCCAGCACCTTGCCGCTGCTCAGGCGGCGCACCTTCTGCGCGTGATGCTTCAGCACGATGTTGGCGGGCGAGATCGTGACCTGGCCGTCGCCGGCCATCGCCACCTTCCCGTCGCGCTGGACCGCCAGGATCGTCGTCCCGTGCAGCTCCATCAAGGTCGTCCCTCCGCCCCCTGGGAAGGTTGCCCGGATCCGGCAGAAATCCCACCTGCCCGCGTGGCGCCGGCAGCCAACCCATTCCACGATAGCCGATCCGCGCCCAGCCCGCGCGGGTCAGCCCTCGCGGCCCAGGGGAATCCGATTTCGTCACGCGGGACCCGGGCCACAGGGCGCCGAATGTTTCCACGCCGGCCCGGTCACGGCCCCCTCGGGGCCGTGTCTGTGCCGCGACCCACGTCGCGGCTTGACCGGTTCCTGGGCGGCGATTGGAGGAAAGCGGGATGGAGCGGAAGGCCATCGAGCGGGCGGTGCACCTGGCGGGGCTGGCCCTGCCCCAGGCTGCCGACTACGAGATCGTCGGCCACGACCCGATCCTGCCCTCCCCCCACCATCTCGGGGAGGGGGCATCCGTGGCCCGGCTGCTGACGGGCCTGGCGGCGAGCGAGCTCTGGCAGCTGCGCCACGGCCGCGGCCAGTCCGTCCGCGTCGACGCGCGCCACGCGGCCTTCAGCCTGCGCTCCTACCAGCACGCGCGGCCGGTCGGCGGCGACGCACCCGGACTGGCACGGCGCCAGGGCATCACCCGCATCGTGGCCGCGCGGGACGGGCGCCACGTGCAGCTGCACGGGTCCTTCCACGACGCCCCCCAGGTCCTGGCGGAGCTTGGCCTCGACGAGGACGCGGCGCCAGCCCGCATCGACGCCGCGGTGGCCGCCCGCGACGCCTTCGAGCTGGAGGCCGCCTTCATCCGGCGCCGGATCTGCGGCGGCGTCGTGCGCTCACGGGCGGAGTGGGCCGCCCATCCCCAGGGGCGCGCCATCGCGGACCTGCCGGCCGTCACGCTGACCCGCATCGGCGATGCCCCGCCCCAGCCCCTCCCCGAGGCGAACCGGCCGGCCGGCGGCGTGCGCGTCCTCGACCTCACGCGGGTCCTGGCCGGCCCCACGTGCGGCAAGACCCTGGCCGAGCACGGCGCCGACGTTCTCCACATCAGCGCCCCGCATCTGGAGGGCGGCGGGCCGTTCGAGCTGGAGACGGGGATCGGCAAGCGCCAGGCCGTGCTGGACCTGCGCGTGCCGGAGCAGGCCGCGCGCCTGCGGGCGCTGATCGCCGAAGCCGACGTCTTCTCGCAGGGCTACCGCCTGGGCACCCTGGCACGGCGCGGCTTCAGCCCGCAGCAGGTCGCGGCGCTGCGCCCCGGGATCGTGTACGTGTCGGAGAACTGTTACGGCCACGTGGGCCCATGGGCCGAGCGCCCGGGCTGGGAGCAGCTCGGGCAGGCCGCGACGGGGATGTCTTACCGCGAGGGGCTGGCCGCCCAAGATGGCGTCCCCCGCCTGGCGCCGGCCGCCGTCAACGACTACACCACCGGGTTCCTCGCCGCTTACGGCGTCATGCGCGCCCTGGCCCTGCGGGCGACGGAGGGCGGCTCCTGGCACGTCCAGGTCTCCCTCTGCCAGACCTGCATGTGGTACCAGCGCCTGGGCGACGACCTCGACCCAGCGCGCGCGGACCCCGGCGAGCTGGCCCCGTTCCTCGGCCGGATGGACACGGCCGACTTCGGCCGCATCGAGTACCTGACCCCTGCCCTGACGATGTCGGACACGCCGCCGCACTGGACGCTGCCGCCAGCCCGCCAGGGGGCGCACCACCCTGTCTGGCTGCCGCGCTGACCATCCGGCAGCCTTGGGCGCGCCCGGCCCCCTTCCCGGGGGCCTCGCCGCCACCCGCTCGGGCGGCTTTGGCTGCGGCGCCACGGCCTGCCGCACCCGCTGCTCACCGTCAGCCGCAACGGGGGACGCACATGGCGGCCGGTCGCCGTGTGGCCGGTTGATGCGTACCACGGCATCTTCCTGGACCTGTTCGCCAGTGGCGGCGCCGTCGTCCTCACCACCTGCCCCGGGTGCGGGACTTCCCACCTGAGCGACGGCCCTGACGTCAGCCTGGACGGCGGGCACACCTGGTACCCCGTCCACGGCCTGCCCCCTGCCCCCGTCGCCGTCACCCGGGTGGTCGTCAGCGGCCGCCGGCTGCTCGTGGACGCCTCCACGGGCGATCAGACGGCCTGGTACGCCCGCCGTCTGCCGCAGGGGACCCTCCGCCCGCTTCCTACTCCGCCCCTGGCATCCGCGCCCGCGGGTGGGCCTGCAGGTAGACCTGCTTGAGCCGCTCGCGGGTCACGTGGGTGTAGATCTGCGTCGTGGACAGGCTGGCGTGGCCGAGCAGCTCCTGCACCGAGCGGAGGTCGGCCCCGCGGTCGAGCATGTGCGTCGCGTACGAGTGCCGCAGCGTGTGGGGGGAGGCGTGCGGCGCCCCGGCCGCGGCGGCGGAGCGGCTGACCAGCGTGCGTACGCTGCGGTCCGTCAGGCGCCGGCCCTCGCGGTTGAGCCAGAGCGCCTCCGTCGGCTCGGCGCCGGTGAGGCGCGGCCGTCCGCGGCTGAGGTAGGCCGCCAGCGCAGCCGCGGCCCTGTCGCCGAATGGCACGATCCGCTCCCGGGATCCCTTCCCCAGCACGCGCACTGTCAGTGCCCCGGTGTCGACGTCGCCCCGGTCGAGCCCGCACAGCTCGCTGACGCGCAGTCCGGCCCCGTACATGAGCTCCAGGATGGCGCGGTCGCGCAGGCCGGCGGGCGTGCCCGCGCCGGCCGCGGGGACGGTGACGACGGCGGCGGCCTGCCGCTGCGAGAGCGTGCGGGGCAGGGGCCGCGGCAGCTTGGGGGTGCGGACGAGCTGGCCGGGGCTGCGGGCCAGGTGCCCCTCCCGGACCAGGAAGGCGTAGAAGGAGCGCACGGCGGCCAGCTTGCGCGCCACGCTCCGCCGCTCGTAGCCGGCGGCCTGCAGCTGCGCGAGATAGCGCCGCAGGGCATGCACGTCGCCACCCCCCCAGCGCGGGCACAGCCGCTGGAACTGCCGCAGGTCGGCCTCGTATGCCCGCACCGTGTGCTGCGATGCCCCGCGCTGCGCCAACAGGTAGTCGAGGAAGGCCCGAATAAGGGTTTGCCCCGTGCCGCCGTCCGGCGGTGCGGGGGAGGCCGCCGCCGGGGCTGCGGCAGGCATGGACTTCCGGGCCGTTCCAACGGTCTGCCTGCCACCGGCCCCGGCGGTGGATGCCTTCGCCCTCCCAGCCGCCGGCGGTGACGCGCGCCGAGGCCCGCCGCTCATGCCTTCGGCGAGCCGCCCGGCTTGGCCGCCCTGGGCCGCATGGCCGAGCGCGTTCCGGCCTTGCCGGTGCGGCTCCGCGCCGCAGGCTTGCGCACGGCGCCGCCCCCGGTGTCAGGGCCGCCTGCGGCCGCCCGCGTCCCGGTGCGGGTGCGCGTACCGGTGGCGCCCGCCGTGCCGGTGCGGCTCCGCGCCGCAGGCTTGCGCACGGTGCCGCCCCCGGTGTCAGTGCCGCCTGCAGCCGCCCG
>JAJYVM010000381.1 GCA_021792015.1 Bacillota bacterium
CGGCCCGTCACGACGACCCGTTAGCCGTGATCCAGGCGGAAGCGACCGTGCAGCGCCTTCACGGCCCGCTCCATATCGGCGCGGCGCACCAGGCATGAGATCGTCACGTGCGAGTCGGCGGTCTGCAGGATCTCGATCCCCTGCTCCGCCAGGGCCTCGCTCACCATGGCCATCACGCCCGGCAGGCCGTGCATGCCGCTGCCGACGATCGAAACCTTGGCGCAGTTCTCGGTGGCCTGCACCGTGAAGCCCTCCGCCTCCAGAAGGCCCCGGGCGGTCGCCGTGTCCGCGGTCGGCACCGTGAACGAGCGCCGGCCCGGCGAGACGTTGATCAGGTCCACGCTGATGCCCGCCTCGGCCAGGGGCCTGAACACCCGGACGTTCGTGTCCGCTGCCCCGTCCGCCTGCACCTCGAGCAGGCTGACGCCGGCCAGGTGGGTGACGCCCGTGATGATGCGGCCGGCGGCGGCGCTGCCCGACCAGCCGTCCGAGCCCTCGAAGTAATGGGTGATCAGCGTGCCGTCGCCGTCCTCGAACGTGCTGCGCACACGCACCGGCACATTGGCGCGCATCGCCAGCTCGACGGCGCGCGGGTGGACGACCTTCGCCCCCTGGTGGGCCATCTGGAAGATCTCCTCGTACGACACGACGCGCAGGGTGCGGGCCTCCGGCACGATCCGCGGGTCCGCGGTCTTCACGCCCTCCACGTCGGTGTAGATTTCGACCAGCTCGGCGCGCAGGGCGACGGCCAGGGCGGCGGCGGTGGTATCCGAGCCGCCGCGGCCGAGCGTGGTGAGGTCCCCGGATTCACTGGCGCCCTGAAAGCCGGCCACGACACAGAGGTGTCCGCGCTCGATGTGGCGCAGCACCGCCTCGGGCTCCACCCGCAGGATGCGGGCGTCGCCGAACGAGCAGTCGGTGACGATGCCGGCCTGGCGGCCCGTGAGCACGACGGCGGGCTCGCCGCGGCGGCGCAGGGTGGCGCCCATGATGGCCGACGAGATCGTCTCGCCGCAGGAGATCAGCAGGTCGAGCTCGCGCTGCGGGATGTCGGGGTCCACCGACCGCGCCAGCTCGATCAGGGTGTCGGTGGCATACGGATCGCCGGCCCGGCCCATCGCGGAGACCACGACGACGGGGACCAGGTGCCGCTGCCGTGCCGCCGCGACCCGGTCGGCCACGCGCTCGCGGTACGCCGCCGTCGCGAGACTGGTGCCGCCGAACTTCTGGACGATAATCCGCAAGCCGGATCCCCCTCGAGCGGGTTACAGCAGGCCTTCCCCGACCAGGAGCTCCGCGATCTGGACGCCGTTGGTGGCGGCGCCCTTGCGCAGGTTGTCCGCAGCCACCCAGAAGTGCAGGCCGTTTTCCTCATCCGGATCGGGACGCAGCCGGCCCACCAGCACGTCGTCGCGGCCGGCGGCATCCAGGGCCGTCGGGTAAGCCGCCGCGGCGGGCTCGTCGACCAGTTTCACCCCGGGTGCGGCGGCCAGCGCCGCGCGCGCCTCCGCGTGGGTGAGGTGGCGCTCCGTCTCCACATACACTGCTTCGCAATGTCCGACGAAAACCGGTACCCGCACGGCCGTGGCCGAGAGGCGCAGGTCGGGCAGGCCGAGGATCTTGCGGCTCTCGCGGCGCAGCTTCAGCTCCTCCTGGGTGAAGCCGCCGGCCAGGTCGAACGCGTCGATGTGGGGGATCACGTTGAACGCCAGGGGCCGCGGGAACACCCGCGGCGGGTGGGCCGCATCGCGCGAGCCGGCCGCCAGCTCGTCGGCGCCGCCCTGGCCGGCCCCGGAGGCCGCCTGGTAGGTGGCGACGAGGACGCGGCGCAGGCCGCCGCCGGCGCGCAGGATGGGCTGCAGGGCCACGACGAGCTGGATCGTCGAGCAGTTCGGTGTCGCCAGCAGGCCCTGGTGGCCGCGGACGGAGGCTGGGTTGACCTCCGGCACGACCAGCGGCACCTCGGGCTCCATGCGGAAGGCGCTGCCCTTGTCGATGACGACGGCCCCGGCGGCGCGGGCCTGGGGGGCCAGGGTGCGGCTGGTGGCCGACCCGGGGACGGCGAGAAAGCAGAGGTCGACGCCGCGAAAGCCCTCGGGGGCGGTCGGCTCGACGACCAGGGTCTCGCCGCGGAAGGGGACCCGGGCGCCGGCGGAGCGCTCCGTCGCCAGCAGGCGCAGCTCGCGGAGCGGGAAGGCACGCTCCTCCAGAATCCTGACGACCCGGCTCCCCACGGCGCCCGTCGCGCCGACCACTGCCACCGCTGGCAGGCTCATGCCGCCGCCCCTCCACTTCGCCGCAATCTTAGCCTTGGCCGCTGCCCGCGGCAATTACCACGGTTGCAGAAGCGGCTGCAGCTGCCGGCCCGCCAGCGCCGCCTCGACGGCGGGCAGCAGCAGGTCGAGGTGGGCGACGAGCGAGTTGGGCTTGCTGCCTGGGCTGTCCTGGCCGAAGGGCACGAAGTAGACGTTGCGCGTGTTCAGCAGGGCGGCCAGGTTGCGCGCGTTCAGGCCGAGCGCGTCGTTCGTGGTGATGGAGAGCACCACCGGCCCCCCGTTTCGGAGCTGGGCCTTGGCGGCCATCAGCGGCGCGCTGTCGGTGATGGCGTTCGCGAAGCGGGCCATCGTGTTGCCCGTCATGGGCGCGATCAGCACGCAGTCGCACGTGCGGTCGGGCCCGAACG
Source organism: Bacillota bacterium (assembly GCA_021792015.1). GTDB lineage: Bacteria > Bacillota > Sulfobacillia > RBS10-35 > JAJYVM01 > JAJYVM01. The sequence goes on from JAJYVM010000381.1 coordinate 2,684, forward strand.
GCTCGACCTCGGGGATCTGGCGCAGGGGCTCGCGGCCGGTGATGGCCCGCAGCCCGCCGAGCCAGTCCTCGGGCGTGCCGTGCTTGGTCGGCGTGCTCGTCACCGTGTGCGACACGATCGGGATGACCTCGGCGCCGGCGGCGACGGCCTGCCGCATCACGGGCAGGATCAGGGGCAGGGTGTGGTGGGACGCCGAGAGCGCCCAGCCAAGCGTCTTGCCTCGCAGCGAACCTTGCAGGGTCACTTCCTCACACCTCGCTCTGCCGCAGCGCAGGCGGCAGCCATGGATAGACGGTCTCGGCCACCAGGCGGCCCGCCGTCTCGGGATAGAGGCGGCCGGGCAGACCCGGCAGCAGGCGGGCGTTGACGCCAAGCGCGCCCGCCGCCGCCAGATCGACGCCCCCGGGTGCCGACGCGAGGTCGATCACCCAGGCCTGGGGACCGACCTCGGCAAGATCCCGCGCGTCGAGGGCCGGCGCCGGCACCGTGTTGAAGATGAACTGGCAGTCGGCGATGGCGGCGATGCGCTGGGACCAGGGCACCGGGCGGGCGCCGCGGGCCGCGGCGAGGGCCAGATCCGCGGGGTTGCGGGCCGCGACCGCGACCTGCGCGTGCCAGGCCAGCAGCCGCTCGGCGAGCGCCTGCCCGCAGCGGCCGTAGCCCAGGACGGCGGCGCGCGCGCCGTGGACGGCGAGCCCTGCCAGCCGGCTCGCCTCGGCGACGGCGGCCTCAGCCGTGGGAACGGCGTTGCTGACGGCGAAGGACTCGTCGTCGACGTACCCGCGCAGCGCGCAGCGCCGAGCCGCCGCCCGCAGCGCCGCATCCACCACGCCCACGAAGACCGGGGTGCCGGGCGGCAGGAGCTCAAGGGCCGGCAGAAGGGCCGCCGGCATGCGCACCGGGCCGAGGACGGCGAGGGCATCGCGCAGGATATGGTCCAGCACCAAGCCATCGCCTGCCGCCCAGAGCTGGGTCGCCACGCCGCGCGCCTCCAGCTCGGCGGCCGCCGCGCGCTCGCGCCCGTCCGCGGCCAGCACGGCCAGGTGTCCACTGCGCTGTCCCGCCGCCATGCGCCCAACTCCCCCCGCGGACGCAGGGTATGCCCAGGCGCAACGGGCCGGTGCTTGGGCAGCCGCGGGACGGGACGCGCTTTCGGAAGCCGTTGGGACGAGACGAGGCTGCGGCGAGCGGGCGTCGGCGACGCGCCGGCGGGGCGGGAGGCCGGGCCGCGCGGCCGCCGGCGCGCGATCCTGGGTCCCTGGGCGAGGCGCAGGCGCGTCGGCGCGCGATCCCCTCGCTCAGCTGCGCGCGATCCCGCGGCGGCG
>JAJYVM010000382.1 GCA_021792015.1 Bacillota bacterium
GAGTGGCGAGCGGCGCACCCGGGAGAGGCGTTACCGCCGCAGTTTGTCACGGCGATGGAGCTGACCCCCGAGGAGCATGTGCGCGTGCAGGCGGCGATCCAACGATACGTCGATGCGAGCCTGTCAAAGACGGCGAACTGCCCGGCAGACTACAACCGCGAGCAGACGGCCGAACTGTACGAGCTGGCCCACGAGCTCGGCTGCAAGGGCGTCACCATCTACCGCGACGGCTCACGCCACGAGCAGGTGCTGAGCACGGCCGAGCCGACCGCACCGACCAACACGACGGAAGCGAGCCCCGCGGGAGCCAACGGTCGCCCGCAGGCGGCGATCCCCTCGCTCGGCCGGCCGCGACCGCGGCCGGAGGTGGTGGCGGGGGTGACGGCGCGCGCCGAGACGCCGGTGGGGACGCTGTTCGCCACGCTGAATCACGACGGCCAGGGACCGCTGGAGGTGTTCCTGCGCATCGGCAAGGCCGGCTCGGACATCGAGGCGGACGCCGAAGCCATCGGCCGGCTGGTTTCGCTGGCGCTGCGCTCGGGCGTGGACCCGCACCGAATCATCGACCAGCTCGACGGCATCGGCGGCCGGAACGGAATCGGGCTCGGCAAGGCGCGCGTGCGCTCGCTCGGCGATGCTCTGGCCCGCATCATGAAGCGGGTGTGGTTCCCCGCCCAGGAGGCGGAGGAGCAGGTCGACACGGCGGGAGCGGAGGCGCCGGGCGGTGACGGGCTGGCGAACGGCAAAGCGCGCGAGCTGGCTGAACAGCTGGATATCTGCCCGCGCTGCGGCGACGCGGCCCTGGTCTTCGCCGAGGGCTGCGCCACCTGCCAGGGCTGCGGGTACAGCCGCTGCGGCTGAGAGCGGGCGAAGCCGGCGGCGGATAGCGTGTTGCCGGGCGCTGGGGGCAAGTGTCGGTCCGGGGAGGTGAAGAGAGCATGCGCCGCAGCTTCAGATTCGAGCCGGTGCCCGGCCGGCCGCCGGGATATTGGGCGCTGATCGGCCACATCCACGCGGCGAATCCGAAGTACGACTGGGAACGCCACATGGGCATCCTGCTGGAATCCGATCAGGAGCTGGCCGACCTGGCCGAAGCCGCCCTGCGCGAGCTGCCACCGGAGCAACGCGCCGCCCTGCTCAGCCGCTGGCGCCGTTGATGCCGCCGCGGCATCAGCATCACGACGGAGGAGAAGGACCCGAGCACCCGGCGGCGAGCAGGAGCGGCGAGGACCGGGCGCCGCCGGTCCAGGATGCCGGCCTGCCGGCGGCGCTGGCCCCGCCCGGCGCCATCTTCGTCTACCACGTCCACGGGCGGCGGCAGCTGTACGGCACCTGCAAGCTCCACCTGCGACCCGACTGCCCGGCACTTGTGCGCTGGCGGCCGGAGATGCACCGAGGGCAGCGGCTCGCCAAGGTGGCGATGCGCGAGTGGTTTCGCCGCACGGAGGACATACCGGAGCGGGACCGCTGCCGGGTCTGCTGGCGGAGCGGCACAACCGAACGCGAAGGGAGATGAGCCCGTACCAGCCAACGATCCGCACTGCACGTGTATGCCCAAAAGGCATGGCACGATGATGCCTTCATCATCGGCAACCGCGCGGCGCTGACGGCCCTGCGCGCTGCAATCGATCAGGCTCTGGAGCAGCCGGACGGCCGGGGCGTCACGACCGAGGTGTTCGCCGCCGACGGCGAGGGATACACCGTGCGCGTGCGACGCCTCCTGGACGAACCCTGGGCCGGATTCTGGGAGCGGCTTGCCATGCCGTACACACATGCGATCGCCGCAGATCGACCCAGCGACGGCGCCCTGCACCCCAGCGCACTGTTCGCCGAACCGTACACAGGCACCAAGACACCTTCATAACACGACGTCCGCCGCGACCGCCGCCAGCCACGCCCCTGCCCGCGCGGGCCCGGCCCGTCGGCAAGGGCAGGCCCTGCGGGCCCCGCCAAGATGGCGGGGCCCTTGCCTGCGGCCGGCCGCGCGGGCAGCCCAGGCTGCAAACAGGAGGGGCCGCGATGCGAATATATCTGGCCGGACCCGCCGGCACCGGCAAGACAACGGCGGCAAACATCTTGGATGTGCAGTTCGGATTCCGCCCCCACCACCTGTCCGACGTGCTGCGCAGCCGCGGGCACCGGCGCGACCGGGCCTGGCTGCAGGCCTACGGCGACCGGCTGCGGGCAACCTTCGGCGATGCCGTGCTGGCCATGATCACCCACCAGGCGGTTGTCTGCGAGGAGATCCTCACCGGAGCGGGCATCGACGCCGTGATCGACGGCGTGCGGCTGCCCGAGGAGGCCGGATACCTGCGGGCGCAGGGCTACCGGGGCCTGCGCATCCAGGCGCCCGCCGAGTTGCGGCAAGCGCGGCTGCAGAACTGCGGGCGCAGCCTGAGCGGGACCGAGGCCGCCCACCGCACCGAGCATCTGGCCGAGGCCCTACCAGCCGACCTGGTCCTGCCCAACACGGGCAGCCCTGCCGAACTGGCACAGGCGCTGGCTTCAGCCCTCGACCAGCTCGGCCGACACGTGCAGGCGCCGCCGCACACCTAAGGCGGCCCACCCCTTCACCGGCTCACACCCGCACGCCCCCGTATGCACAGCGAGGAGGCGCTCCAATGCGCGGCAGCACGCACCTGATCCTGGGCGCTGCGGCGGCGGCCCCTTTCGCGGCCTCGGCCCACGCGCCCGCACTGCTGGCCGTGGGGGCGCTGGCGGGGCTGCTGCCCGATCTCGACCATCCCGGGAGCAAGATCGGGCGCTGGGTGCCCTGGCCGGCCGCCGTCGCACCGGGCGGCGACGGATTCACCAAGCACGGCCGGCGCTGGTTTGGCGGCCGCGTGATCTGGCACCGCGGCGAAGTGCACTCGATCGGGGCGGGGATCATCGCGGCCACCCTCGCCGTCCTGCTGGCGGGTGCCCTCGACCTGGGGCCGTGGCTGCCGGCCGGGTGGCTTTGCGCCACCGTGCTCGCCGCCTGGTGCAGCCACCTGGCGGCGGACCTGGTCAACCGCAGCCCGATCATGCTGCTCTGGCCGCTGCGCCGCCGCATGGTGCGCGTGTGGCGCGGGCTGCCGGAAGGGAGTTTCCTGGAAACGCTGGCCGAGCTGGCGGCGGCCGCCGGCGCCATCTGGCTCGCGCTGCCTGACCTGCGCCTCCTGGTCGCGGGGCTGCACAGCGGCCGCATATGAGCGACAGCATCGGAAAGTGACCAGCGAGGTGCTGTTGGTGCTGGATTGCGGGCGCGAGCTTCTGCAGGATGGGCCGGATACCCCCATGCGGTGCATGCACGGGTCGAGGTGCTTCGCGGCGGGTGGTGGGTGGCCTCGACCCGACGAACGGCTGCCGCGTCGATGAGCGGTACCTGCCGTGACCTGCGGACGGGACTGCGCGGATGCGCCGCCGGTGCGCACGTATTCGTGGGCACGGGCACCGGGGCGCTGTGCGTCCAGCTCGATGTGGTGGCGGACGTGGCCGCCACGTCGCAGCAGACGCGACGAGCGCTGGCGCATGCGGGTCAAGGTGGCGCGCCGAGGATGGCGGCGGGCCATGGCGGTGAGGCGGGAAGAGACGGCCAGGCCACACGAGGGGCCGGGCCGGACGGTTGCTGAGCCAGAACGAGGCGCGGCGGCACCAGAGCATGGGCCGCACGAGGGCCGGGGTCGCGCCGGGGGCCGGGCCAGACGAGGGGCCGGGCCGCACGAGGGCCGGGCCGTGCAGAGGCCGAACGCATGAAGGAGCCAGAGGCAGGTCCGCTTGCCCTGGTGCCGACCGCGACGGAGGATCTCCTGGCAGCGCAGTGATGGAGGTTACGTGACGGTGTACCCGCAAATCGACGCCACGGCGGTGTTGCAGCGCATCCAGGCGTTGGCCGCCATCGGACGGACACCGGCCGGGGGCGTGAGCCGTGTGGCGTTCTCGCCCGCCGACGCCGAGGGGCGGGACCTTCTCCAGCGGTGGTACGCGGATCTCGGCCTGGCGGTGCGGTGCGACGCGGCCGGC
>JAJYVM010000383.1 GCA_021792015.1 Bacillota bacterium
ATGCCGGCTCGTCGTTTCCGCCGTTTGTCGTCACCGTGCACTACGTGAACGGCAGGACCGAGACACCTGCGCCGACGGCCGTGACCTGGTCGAGCAGCGACCCGAGCGTTGTCACCATTGCCAACGGCGAGGCCATCGAGCAGGGCCTCGGCACGGCCAGTATCACGGCTACGTTTGAGGGGGTCACATCCAACACACTGACCATCAGCGTCATCACCAACTGATTGCCCGCCAGGCAACCGGCGCAGACGGCGGCCGAATCCCGCCGTCCGCACGCCGTCTCGCACCTCGGGCGCAGTCGCAACCTGCTGCCCGTCGTCCGCCACCCGCGGGGGATGCATGCGGGCCGGACAGGCCGCCCGACCCGTCCGGCCCGCCGGACGACCGTCCGCGCCCCTACCGCTGCAGCATATGCCCCACGAACTGCAGCACGGCGTCCGCGCAGTGCGGGCAGTACCCGTACCGCTCGACCAGCTTGCGCTTCACGCCGTCGATCCGCTCCTGCTGCTCGCGGTCGGGCGTGCGCGTCGTGATCGTGACCTTCATCGTGCCCGACAGGTCGCCGAACAGCTTCTTCTCGATGGCTTCCTTCAGCCGCGGGTGGCTGTCCCAGCGAAAGGTCTCGCCCTTTCGCGCCAGCACGCCGACGCGCATCAGGATCTCGCGCCGGAACTCCTTCTTGGCCGGCTCGGCGACGGCGATGGCCTCCTCGATCTGCCGCATCAGCCGCTCGTCCGGGGCCAGGTCCTCGCCCGTGACCGGGTCGCGGACCTTGTCCTCGTTCAGGTAGGCCTGCGCGTTGTCGAGGTAGTTCAGGAGCAGCGTCTGGGCCGCCGTGTCGAACTCCTCGATGAATGCGCGCTGCACCTCCTGCGTGGCGATCTCGCGGTACTCGGCCGTGGCGGTCTTCAGCCACTCGTCGGCCTGATCGCGCGACATCTCGCCGACGTGGTGCTCCGCCGAGTCGCGCAGGGCGCGGATGGCGTCGATCGGGTTCAGGCAGCCGGCATCCTTCTTGGTCATGGCGTTGGCGAGGCAGTTGATCACCTGGCGCGGGCCGATGCCGCCCATGCCCTCGTCGGCGCGCCGGCCCTCCTCGCGCAGGTCCTCGATCTCGCGTTGCGTGTGCTCGGCCGTCTCCTCGCCGTTGTACATCTTCAGCTTGGCCAGCGGCGAGTACTTCGCGTTCGGCACAAGGCGCGACAGGATCGCCCACATGGCGGCCACGCGCAGGGTGTGCGGCGCCAGGTGCGTCGCCGTCTGGGTGCCGCGCAGCATCTTGTCGTAGATCCTGACCTCGTCGTCGACCCGCAGCACGTACGGCACCCTGATCACGAACATGCGCGACTGGATGGCCTCGTTCTTCTTCTCGGCGGCGAAGCGCCGGTACTCGGCCTCGTTGCTGTGGCCGATGATGGCCTCGTCCGCGTAGAAGAGGGCGAAGCGGCCGGCCTTGATCTGCTGCTCCTGCGCCAGCGTGAGCAGGGGATACATGAGCTCCGGCTGCAGCTTCAGGACCTCGACCAGCTCCAGGATGCCGCGGCTGGCCACCTCGGCGGCGCCGCGGAAGTCGTAGGCCAGGGGGTGCGCCTCGGAGCCGTACTGCGCGACCTTCACCAGGTCGAGCGAGCCGACCAGGTCCTCCAGCGAGACGACCTTCGGGTCGCCGGGGGTGAAGGTGCCAAGGCCGATGCGCCGCGCCTCGGAGTAACCGATGCGCTCCACCGGCACCTGGCCGATGTCCTGCCACTCGTGCTCGCGCCGCCACTCGCAGACGGGGCAGAGGTCGCCCTCGACGCGGATGTGTGCCTTCACCCACAGCTGGTCGCGCGCCTCGGGCCCGAGCAGGTGCAGGGGCTCCTCGTGCAGCGGGCAGTCAGCGATGCCGTACATCGCGCCGCCGTCCGTGCGGCTGTACCGCTCAAGGCCCCGCTTCAACAGCACAAGCAGGGTGGATTTGGCCGTGCCGGGCGGGCCCATGAGCAGCAGGATCCGCCGGCGGATGTCCAGGCCCGCCCCCGCCGAGCGGAAGTAGTCGACGACCTGCTCCAGGACCTCGTCCTGGCCGAAGATCTCATCCTGGAAGAAGGCGTAGCGGCGCCGGGCGGCGCCGGGGCCGGCGGCAGCCGTGGCTCCGGTCGCGGCGGCCTGCGCCGCCGCGTCATGCACGCCCACAGACTCGATCATGTCCGCGATCCGCGCGTGGCTCAGCCGCGCCAGCGAGGGCTGCTTCACCACCATCTCCAGGTACTGGGCGAAGGTGCCGCGCCAGGCCGCGGCGGGCCGCTCGGTCGCCAGCAGCTCGGCCAGAATGCCGCCCGTGGGGGGCTGGGCGGCAGGCTCCTGCCGCGGGGCGCTCTGCGCGGCGCGGGGGCTGCTTCCGCCGCCCGGGGCGCTGGCCCTGGGCCGCGGCGGCCCGCCCGTCTCGTCCGACGGGTGGCCGTTGCGGCGGGGGGCTGCCGTCGCCGGCATGGCGGCGGCGGAGCCGTGGTCCCACACCGGGCCGTACGTCCCGGTGGCGTCGGCGTTCGCATCGGTGTTCGCGAAGATGGCGCTCTCGTCGTCATTTGCCACGTTGGGCAGCCATGTCATCGCTGCTCATCCTCCTCCGGATCGGGATCGGTCGGGCCGGCGGCGCAGAGCGGCGCCGGTGCGTCGCGGGCCGCCGGCCACAGCTGCACCGGCGCCCGCCAGAGGCGGGCCATCCCGCGCACGATGCGCTGGGCGTCGGCAAGGTCGAGGGGCCGCGGGTCGCCGGCGCGCAGGCGCAGGACCCCCTCGGGGCCGACATCCTCCACACCCACCGCGGGGATGGGCGGGGTGTGCGCGGCCACCAACCGGTCGCGGACGCGCTCCCACGCGCGGGTGGACTCGCGCAGCACCGTCGACGGGGCGCCGCTGGCGGGGTCGCGCTCCTGCACGGCGTCCCAGTTGTAGAGCTGCTCCTTGCGCACGAAGTCGGCGTCGATCCAGTTCGCGAGGAACGACACGTCCGATTCCAGCTCGGCGATGGCGGCCACGTCGTGGCCGGTGGCCTCCAGGTGTGTGATCAGGCGCCAGCCGAGCCAGTACGGGTTGAGGTGAAGGGGGTCGGGGCGCGCCACCTGGGCGTGCAGCTGCGCCGCCGCCAGGTAGGTCGGCTCGGGCAGGTCCAGCTCGCCCAGGATCTTCAGGCAGGCGCGGACCGCCCAGCCCTCGTTCATCACCTTCGTGCGGATCTGGGGCCGGTAGTGCAGCCCGACCTCGCGCACCACCTGCAGCACGTCCCGCTCCCAGTCCTCGACGGGGGCCTGGGCGATGAGGAAGGCCAGCGGGTCGGGGCACGGGGTCCCCCAGCGCTGGCGGCGGCGCTCGGCCAGTTGCTGGTCCGGGTCGGCCTTGGCGGCACGGCGGGGAACGTCATCGAGCAGGTCCGCGTAGGGGCAGGGCCGTGCCTCGTCCTTGGCGGGCACGGGCACCTTCGGCGCCGGGAGGGGTTCGACGTGCCACATGAGGGCGTGGGCGAGGTCGAGCAGCCGCTCGACGGACGTGAGGCCGTAGTCGATCTCGTAGCGCTGAAAGCGGACCGACGCCTGCCGCAGCAGGGGGAGCATGTCCGTCCGCGCCTGCCGCAGAAAGATGTTGCGCGCAAAGAAGTCCGAGTGCCCCATGACGTGCGCCATGACGAAGATGTGCTCGCTCAGGCTGTTGTGGTCGAGCAGGTAGGCATAGGCCGGCAGGGTGTGGGTCACCAGCTCGTGGATCTTGGACAGCCCGACGTCGAACTCGCCCTTGCTGCGCCAGCGGCTCTGCCCGAAGGACCAGTGGCTGTACATGCCGGGCAGGCCGTAGGCCGCGACGTCGTAGAGGGTGTCGGCCGGCACCTCGATGAACTCCGTCTCGCAGGGGGTAAGCCCGATCGCGCGTGCCGCGGCGACCACGGGCTGGACCCAGTCGCGCCAGGTGCCGTCGCCGACGGGTCCTGGGCCGGGCGGCCGGATCATCGCCGCGCTCATCCCGCTC
>JAJYVM010000384.1 GCA_021792015.1 Bacillota bacterium
GGCAGTCGCCCCGGTGCATCCTGACGCCGCACATGGCGTCGGCCAGCCGCGAGGCGGCGCTGGCGATGAGCGTGGCGGCGGCGCAGGCGGTCGCGGATGTGCTGGCGGGCCGTCGGCCCGCCTCCGTCGTGAACCCGGAGGTGTATGGGGAGGGGTCGGGATCGTGATCCAGCACCGGACGCGGGAGCGGCTGGCGGCCGGCAAGGCGACGGTGGGCTGCTGGCTGACGACGGCCAGCCCATTCGTGGCCGAGCTCATGGCGGCGCGGGGCTACGACTGGCTGATGGTCGACATGGAGCACTCGCCGGCGAACTGGGAGAGCACGGCGCTGATGATCGCGGCGGTCGTGCGGCGCGGCGCTTCGGCGTACGTGCGCGTGCCGGCGGGCAGCGTGGAGAACGTCAAGCGGGCGCTGGACGCCGGGGCGCAGGGCGTGCTCGTGCCCATGGTCAACACGCCGGAGGAGGCGGCGGCCATGGTGGCGGCCGTGCGCTACCCGCCGGAGGGGCAGCGCTCGATCGGCGGCTGGCTGCGGGCGGCGCGCTGGGAGACCGACGGGGCTGGCTACCTGGCGGCGGCCAACCGCGAGGTCATGCTCATCGTGCAGGCCGAGCACGTGCGGCACCTGGAGCAGGCCGAGGCGATCGCGTCGGTGCCGGGGGTCGACCTCGTGTACATCGGGCCGAACGACTTTTCAGCCTCGTTCGGGCGGCGGCGCGGCGACCCGGCCATGGAGGAGGCGTACGCGGCGATTCTGGCCGCCTGCGGGCGGGCGGGGGTGCCGGCCGGCTTCCACGCGGCGGACGCGGCCGAGGCGGCGCTGCGGCTGAAGCAGGGGTTCCGGTTCGTGGCGGTGGGCACGGACGATGGCCTGATCGCGCGGGCGGCGGCCGAGGACCTGCAGGCGCTGGCCCAGTTCCGCGGGGAGTAGGTGGCGGGGCGCAGGCCGGCGCCGGCCTGGAGCGAGCGGCGAAGGCGGCGGCGCGCAGGGCGGCGGAATGGGCGCCCCGCGCAGGCCGGGGGAAGCGTGGCACAGGTGGATTGGGCGGCAGGGCATGGGCTGGCGCCGGCCTGAAGCACGCAGAGTCGTCGCCGCGCGGCGCCGGCCGGTGCCGTGGCGCCTGCGTGGAGCGAGTGCAGCGGACGGCGGGGGTGAAGCAAGTGGAGGGGGCAGTGCGGACGGAGCCGTGGCCGCAGCTGGAGGCGTGGATGCGCGAGGCGGCCGCGGCCGGGCCAGGGGCCGACGTGATGGCGCTGGCGACCGCGACGCCGGACGGGCGCCCGTCGGTGCGCATGGTCCTCTGCCGGGCCGCCGACCGGCGGGGCCTCATCTGGTACACGGGCTACGCGAGCCGCAAGGGCGAGGAGGTGGCCGCCAACCCGCGGGCGGCCGCCGCCTTTTACTGGCCCGCGCTTGGACGCCGGGTGCGGGCGGAGGGCCGCGTCGAGCGCGTGACGGCGGCCGAGTCGGATGCGTATTTCGCGACCCGGGGGCGCGGGAGCCAGCTTGGGTCCGGATCACGCGAGCCGGAGCCGCGCGAGCGGCGAAGGCGAAGATGGGCCGAGCCGCGCCAGGATGGAGCGAGCGGCGAGGCCTGGGTCTCGCCGCAGAGCCGGCCGATCGCCGACCGTGCCGCGCTGGAGGCCGGCGTGGCAGCTGCGGAGGCGCGCTTTGGCGGCCGCGCCGTCGAGCGCCCGCCGGATTGGGGCGGCTACCGCCTGATCCCCGACGCGATCGAGTTCTGGGAGAGCCGGCCGAGCCGGCTGCACGACCGCATCCGCTGGGCTCTGGCCGGTTCCGGGAGCTGGACGGCGGAGCGCCTGGCCCCGTGAGTGGGCGGGCGGCAATCGTCCTCGGGCCGGGGCGGCGGCCAGTCCCCGGCTCCGCCAGCCGGGCTCCGCTACCGCGCCCCCACCGCGAGCGGCGCCGCTGCCAGCACGGCCTCCTCCAGGGCGTGGCGCTGATCCTCGGCCTCGGCGGGGCCCATCGCGCGCACCGCTTCGTGCGCCGCATCCCAGGCAGCCTCCGTGGCGATGCCCTCCCACACGGACACATCCCGAGCCGGCGCCTCGCGGGCGGCCAGGGCGGCCTGGGCAGCCTCGACCACGGCGTCGAGCGCGCGCGCGACGCCCGGAACCTGCAGCCCGTCCCGCCGCGCGGCCCGGATGGCGCGGATCGCGCGGCTGACGCCAGCCTCGTCCGTGGTGCCGGCAGCCGCCTGGGCAATGGGGCGCAGCGCATCGCGGATGAGGGGATCGACGGCGAGGCCGTCGGCAAGCTGGAGCTGAAGCGCACGGTCAAGGGCCGCCGCGGCCCAGCTGGCCACCGCCACGCCGGCGCTGCTCACCCAGAGACACTCCCACTCCGTGGCCACGTGGCGGCCATCGTGTCCGGCGATCAGCCCGCTGAGGCGCACGCGGCAGACGGTGAGGCCGCGGGCATGGGCCATGGCGTCCAGGATGTCGGGGTAGGCGGCGGGCGCCTCTTCGAACGCCACGCGGTCCGGATCGCAGTGGATGAGGAGGCCCGGGGTGACGCTGAGGCCCCCTGCCTCGGCCAGCCGCCGTCTGGTATCGAGAAAGCGCCAGCCGAAGCGGGCCTCATGCGCACCGGCCGTGTGGCGCCGGCCCGCCGCCGCGGCCACGATGTCGGACTGGCTCGCGATCCCCACGACGCTGCCCCACGCGAGCACGGGCAGCCGCGTGACGCCGTGCCGCAGCATGAGCGTCGCCACCTGCTCGATGGGCGTGCTTGGCGAGACGGCGGGGGCTGCCGTGGTCATGACGCTCTCAACGGGCAGGTGATCCATCGCCGCCAAGCGGCGGGCGAGGTTGGGGGCAAGGGCGACCTTGCGCGAGCCGGCGCCGGCCGCGCGGGCCCCGGCGGCGGCGGTGCCCATCAGGCGGCGCACCACGTCCTCCTCCGTCACCATGCCCACCAACCGGCCATCCTCGACGACGGGCAGCCCGCCGACCCCCTTGGCCGCCATCAGCGCGGCCGCCTCGGCCAGGCTGGCGCCCGCCGGAATCGTGACGGGCCTGCGCGTCATGATGTCCCCGATCCGCACGACCACCAAACCCCCACGGGAAGATCGTCGCCGAGGGGACGCGGGCCAGACAGGGTCGAACGGATGCGATGGGTGGGCCGTTAGGACCCCACCCGGCCACGGGCGGGCGCAGGACCGCCGCGGTGTGGCGACGGCGCGCCATGGTCCCGCCGATGGTTCGCCAGCCCGAGGATCTGGAGAGGGTGGTCGGAGGTGCCGGAGCAGAGCTATCAGCGCCACACGCGGACGGACCCGATGTTTCACATGGTCGCGATGCCGCTGGCGCTCATCAATTTCATCGGTGCCCTCGTGTACGTGATCGGGCGGCACACCGCGCTCTCGGCGCTGCTGCTCGTGTCGTCGGTGGCGGTGCTCCTCGGGCTCGGCAAGCTGCGGATGTATGCGACGAAGCTGCAGGACCGCGTCGTGCGGATCGAGGAGGGCTTCCGGCACTTTGTCCTCACCGGGAAGCCCTTGGACCCCAGCCTGACCCTGGATCAGGTCATCGCGCTGCGCTTCGCCAGCGACGGCGAGTTCCCCGACCTGTGCGCGCGGGCTGCGCGCGAGCACCTGAGCAAGGACGCGATCAAGCGCGCCGTGACGCAGTGGCGGGCGGACATGCACCGGGTTTGAGGGCGGTGTTCCTCCACGACCGTGATCGGAAAGGGCTCACCCCACCCGCGGGCGGTAGCTCCCGGCCGGCATGCGCATGCTCACCATCATTTGACCCCGCGTGCGCGCGGGAGAAACCCGCGCTTACCGTTGACCCCGCTGACCCCGCGTGCGTGCGGGGGAGACCCCGCTTACCGTCGGCTCCAGCCGTTGATGGCGACGATGCACCAGGTCAGGTCGACGAGCTCCTTCTCGCTGAACTCCGTCCGGGCGGCGGCGTGGACGTCGTCCGCCACCCCGCCGAGGACCGGGCGGGTGACCGCCTCGG
>JAJYVM010000385.1 GCA_021792015.1 Bacillota bacterium
AGCATGATGCGTGAGTCCGGATCGGTGAAGTTGCGCTGGGCCTTGTCCTCGGGCTTGACCGCCTCCGGATCACCGCCGCCCGGCTCCTTTGGCGGAGCATCGCCACCATCGGCACCCTGCTGCTCCGACTTGGCCTTGGCTGCCGCCTTCTGCCGCGCTTCCTGCTCCAGGGCCGCTTTGGCCTCCCGGATCTTGGCCAGCCGTCCCTCCCGAAAGCGCAGTTCCTTGGGCAGTTCGTCCCCGCGCGCCTCTCCGTATCGCTCATCCTCGGCCGCATCGGTCTGCTCCGCGCGCTCCAGCAGTGTCTGGATCTCCTGCTGCAGCCGCCCTTCCTCGGCCGCCATGCGCCCGTAACTCATCGCACTGTGTTTGGAAGCGTTGGCCGCCACCTTGCTGCCGTCCAGGGCCACATGCCCCAGTTTCACCAGCCCGGCCTTGCTGCAAAGTTGCAGCACCTGCTGGAACAGCCCCTTCAACGCTTCCAGGTGCCGGCGCCGAAACTCCGCGATCGTCTTGTGGTCGGGCACCTGCTGCGCGGCCAGATACCGAAACGCCACGTCCTCGCTCAGCCGCTTCTCGATCCGCCGCGAACTGTACACCCCGCTGCAGTACGCGTAGATCAGCACCTTTGTCATCATCGCCGGGTGGTAGGCCGGATGCGCACGCCCGCCATCCGCGTATGCCCGCCAGATCGCCGACAGATCCAGCGCCTCATCCACCAAGTCGCTGATGAACTGCGCAAGATGCCCTTCCGGCACCCAATCCCGCAGATCCGGCGGCAGCAACAGAATCTGATTGGGCTCGTACGCCCTGAAACTGCGCGTGATGATGATGTCTTTCACATCCGCACCCTTCGCCGGCGCCCCCAGAAACTCCTATGGGCCGGAATCCCATCTAGCGACACGGGCTCCTAGCGGTGCCGGTGCGGCGCGGGGTAGCGTGGCCAGCCCGGCACCGCTCGGCTCAGCAGCGCCATGGAGCCGACGGCGACGAGCGTGAACGGCAGGACCACGGCCACGGCAAACCAGGTCCCCGGGTGCAGCAGCGCGGGGTACATCGCGAGGGCGATCCCGGGCGGGTGGTAGATGCGCAGGGCGACCAGCACGGCGATGGACAGCACCGCGCCAAGGGCGGCGACCCAGGGGCTGGCGCCCAGCGCCATGGCCAACACGGTGCCGAGGGCCGCGCCAAGGGTCGAGCCTGCCACGATGGCGGTCGGCTGCGCGATCGGGACGTCGGACAGGTTCAGCAGGATGGATAGGCTCGCGGCGAACGGCGGCACCAGGAAGACGCCCTGGCGGCCGTCCAGCCACGCCAGCAGCGCCAGCAGCAACGCCATCCAGGCCACCCCCGGCAGGAGGAGGCGGTATGGCGTGCGCCACAGGGCCACCTGATCCCGCCATCCGCGCACGAACACGCTCAGCTCCCCCGGGCGGCCGCCGCGGGACCGCAGGCGGCGCATGGGCTCGGGCCCCCGGGGGCGGCGGCCGGTCGGCCGCCGCCCCCGGGACGGAGGAAACCCCGACGCTCAGCGCTTCATGCTATCACCGCCACGTCGCGGCGTCCGCCGATCGGCCGATGGCCCGCCGGCCGGGCCATCTGGTACCGTTTCGCAGGGCGGGGGTGGGGCGTTGTGCGGCGGCGCGCGCTGGCCGTGATCGCCGGGTGCACGGCTGTGCTGCTGCTGGCGGCGGGGGGCTGGCTCTGGGTGAGGGCCCGTGCGCCGGGCGCCGCGCCGGCCGCGTCCATCTCGACCCTGGCGGCGAGCGCCCCGCCCGCACGGCTATTCCCCTTGCCAGCGTCCGGGCCCGGACCGTGGCTGCTGGTGAGCGGCGCCTTCCCCTCGCCGGCGCGGGCCTACGCCGTGGGCGACGCCGGGATCGGCCCGGATCCGCGGAACTTTCCCTGCCCGGTGACGGTTGGGCTCGGCTGCGCCGGCGGTGGGTTCGTGCTGGCCTCGGCCGACGGCGGGCGGACGTGGCAGCGAGAGTACGGGGGCAGCGCCCAGCTGGATGGCGTCGCGGCCTGGCCGGCCGGCGGGGCTGTCGCCTACGGGCCGGATGCGCTGGTGCGGGCCGCCGGGGTCCGCAGCCGCTGGCAGCCGCTGCCGCTGCCCGGCCCCGGCGAGATCACCTGGGGCTCGTTCCCCTCCCCGCTGGACTGGTGGGTGGCCCTGAGCAACGGCTGCGCCAGCAGCCACGGTCTGCTGCTTGAATGCCAGGACGCCGTCTTCGCCACAACGGATGGCGGACAGGCCTGGCGGATCATCGCCCGCACGGCCAGCTACCCGCGATCCGCGCCAGGGGCCAAGGTGCTGGTGCGGCAGAGCGTGGGCGGGCGGGACCTCGGCGGCGGCCACGGCTGGCTCCGCGACGCGAACGCCTCCTACCTGACGAGCGATGGCGGCCGCACCTGGACGCCTGCGCCTGAAGGCGCGGCCGGCTCCGGTGTGGCAATGACGAGCCCGCAGCGTGGCTTTCGCCTCAGCGAGCTGCCGCCGTCCGGCCAGGACAGCACGACGACCGAGGTGCTGGCCACGGCGGACGGCGGGCGCACGTGGTCGCAGGTCGGGCGTGTCGGCCAGGTCGTCACAGGCCTGCGCGCCGGCGCTGACGGCTCCCTGTGGGCGCTCGCGACCCAGCACCGCAGCGTGGGCCTCCCCGGCTGGGCCTGCGCCCGCACGACGCCTACCTGCGGGCCTTCCGTCTGGGTCAGCGCCGATGGAGGGCGGGTGTGGTCGCAGCACCCAGCGCAGAATGCCACGATCGGCTGGATGGCGCCCCTGAGTGCCACCCGCGCCATTGCCGGCGCGCTGACGCCCAGCGGGCGGGACGGGCTGGTCTTGACCACTGACGGGGGACGCAGCTGGACACCTGTCGCCAGCGGCGGGCCGGCGCCGGGTCCCAGCGTGCGCATGGGCTTCTGGTCGCCGGTAGCCGGCTGGGGCACCGGGCTGGCGGGCGATCCCTCCGCGACGCTCTTCACGGCGGACGGCGGTCGGACGTGGCATCGGGCGGGAGACCTGCCGGCCGGGACGTACGACGCGGCCTTCACGAACCGCATGGACGGGTGGGCCAACACCGTCGGGCCGGCCTGGCGGGTGAGCCGAGATGGCGGCCGGACCTGGCGGACCCCGTCCCAGGCTCCGCCCAGCCAGATGCTCGCCGGGTTCAACCTCGGGACGTTTGGCCACGCCGGGCTGTCCGCCCTCATGCAGGGAGGCCCGCGCAGCCCCATGGCGGCTTCGATCAGCCAGGATGACGGTGGCCAGTGGTCACCGGTCGGCATTCCGACGAACACGGTCGCCCTGCGCTTCGCCTCGCCGGCGGCGGGCTGGGCGGTGCGGCAGTCGCCCCCAGCGGCGGGATCGCGGGCGCCGGCCTACGCCCTCCTGCAGACCCGGGACGGTGGCCACACCTGGCGTAGCATCGCCAACCTGCCAGGTTCGGGCGCGATACCCCTCATCGCCGCCCCCGGCCCGAGCGACCTCTGGGCCGTGGCGCTCGACCGGGGGAGGTGGATCCTGCTGCGCACTGCCGATGGCGGCGCCCACTGGTTCGGCGACACCCTGCCACCGCCCCTGGCGGACCCTTACTTCGCCGGTGACACGCTCAGCGCCGTCAATGCGGAGGACGGGTGGCTGCTGACCCACAGCGGCCTGTGGCGGACAACCGACGGTGGCGCCACGTGGAGCCGCGTGGCCGAGCCCTGAACGGCGCGCCGGTGCTGTGATGGGGTCCCGAGCGGGGCGCCGGGTCCGCGCGCCGGCGGCCGAGCCCCGGGCCGCGCATTGGTAGAATGGAGGCCATGAGCGAAGGGCAAGCCGTCGCACCGCGCAACGCCGCCCACCCCGGCCATTCGGCCCACTCCGCGATCGACGAGCGCACGCTCGAGATGCTGGACTTCCCGGCGGTACGGGCGCGCCTGGCGGCGTGCTGCGCCTCCGAGCTGGGCCGCCGCCTCGCGG
>JAJYVM010000386.1 GCA_021792015.1 Bacillota bacterium
TCGTCCGCCAACCGGGCGAGCGCCATGTCCACCATGCCGACGGCGCCCTCCACTGACCCCGCGACCGCGCGGGAGGAACCCGTGCGATCCACGATGCGCTGGCGCGCGGCGACCACGGCCTCCGCCTGCTGGCGCTGCAGCATCGCGCGCGCGCGCTCGGGCGCGTAGCTGAGCCGTGTGATCCGCGACTCCAGGATCCGCACACCGGCCGGCCGCACGCGGTCGGCGATCTCCGTGGACAGCTCGCCGGCGACCTCCGCCGTGTGCGTGCGCAGCGACCGCTGGCCGGCGCCGCGGGGCTCGTACGGCAGGCTCGTGGCGAGGTGGCGCACCGCGGCCTCGGTCTGCATGCCCACGAAGCGCACGAAATCATCCACGCCGAAGCGCGCGCCGGCCGTGTCGGCGACCTGCCACACGATTACGGCGGCCATCTCGATGGGGTTGCCCTCGCCGTCGTTGACCTTGGCCACGGCTGGCTCGTGGTTGCGCACGCGGGTGGAGACGCGGCGGCGCTGGGTGAAGGGACTGAGCCAGCGCAGGCCCGGGGCGCGGACGGTGCCGGCGTGGCGGCCGAACAGCTGCACGACGCGGGCCTCGCCGGGGGCGACGGCGGTCAGTCCGAGCAGCGCCCAGAGGGCCGCCAGGATCAGCAGGTGGGCCAGTCCGTCGCTCCGATGCGCCACCAGGGCGATGGCGCCGAGCGCGGCGGCCACCCCCAGCGCCAGCAGCGGGATGCCGGGCGCGCCGGTCGCCTCGCGCTCGGCCAGCTCATCGTGGGCGTGGGCGCTCACATTCACCGCGATCCACCTCTGTTCGCCGCGTATTGTATCAAAGTGCTATCGTTTTTGCCACGCGCGCCGTGGCACCACGCCTCGCAGACCGGCTGGCGCTCGGCCACCGTCGCGATGCCCGCCGCCGCGGACCCGGCAGGCGTAACGGCCCGCCGGCCATGGCAAGTGCCGGCCGGCAGCGATACAGTGAGGCCGTGGGAGGGAACCCGAGGTGATCTTTCTGGTCTTCTTCGGGATCGCGCTCATCGGCATGCTGGTCGCGCTGCTCATCGTCCGCTCGCCCGGCCGGACCGTCCGCGGCTTCTGGGTCGGGATCGGCGGCCTGGCGGTGATGACCGTGGCCCTGATCGTCGCCCTGATCCTCAGCCCGGGCTTTTATCAGAGCCTGCTGTCGCTCGGGTAGCGGCGCCCGCGGCGGCGACGATCAGCAGGATGCCCAGGTACTGCGGCACCTGCAGGCGCTCGCCGAGCACCAGGGCCGCCGTCGCCGCCGTCACCAGCGGCTCGACGGTGTTGAGGATCGAGGCCCGCGTCGGCCCGATGCGGGCCATGCCCGCGAACAGGGCGAGGACGGCCACGACCGTCGTCACGACCGCAAGGCCGGCCACGGCGGCCCAGCCGGTGGCGCTGGCCGGCGGCGCGGCCTGGCCCTGGAGCACCGCGACGCCGATCAGCGTGAACGCGGCGCCCGACGTCATCACGGCGGTGGCCGGCAGCGGCGGCACCCTGGCGAGCACGGCGTGACCGACGATCAGGTAGATGGTGTAGCCCACAGCCGCGCCGAGGGCCAGCAGCGTCCCCAGCGGCCGCAGGCCCTGCGCGGAGGCGCCCAGCACCAGCAGCGTACCTACCGTCGCTCCCCCCAGGGCCAGCCACAGCCGTGCCGTGACCCGCTCGCGGCCGAGCCCGGCCTGCGTCACCGCCACCAGGGTCGGATATGCGTATAAAAGGCCCGCCGCCGCGGCAGCCGGGATCAGGTCCACCGCCTCGAAGTACATGGTGCTGAACGCCGCGTATCCCACGGCCCCCAGCAGCAGGAGCAGGGCCGCGTCCCGGCGCGCCATCCGCAGCGGCTGCCGCAGGGCGGCCAGGGCCAGCCAAAAGAGCGGGACGGCGATGGCGAACCGGTAGGTCAGCACCGCCGGCACCCCCATGCCGGCGGCGTAGGCGATGCGCGCCATGACGGGCTGCAAGCCGAAGCAGGCGGCCGAGAGGACCACCAGCGCGGCGCCCGTCGTCGCTGCGCGCGCGGCTTGCACGGCGCCCATTCTACTGGTCCGGGGCCGCACGCGGGGGGTGGAGACGCCAAGCCGGTGGCCCGAGGCCATGGTCATGCGCCGCCGCCGACGTCGTTGTCCCACACCGCGTGCGGGGGGTGAAGACGCCGAGCCGTGCAATACGACGGCCGCCGGCACCATTTGGCAGGTTCCGCCACTTCGCGCGGCGAACCCATAGGCCGGAGGCCCGCCGCGCGGCCCGGTCCCGATTCGACTCCGCAGGACGGGGGCGCCATGGACGGTACTCCTCAGGCAGACGGCGCCAAGGATCTGATCGGCCGCGACCGCGAGCAGGCGGAGATCGCGCGCCTCCTCGACGGCGTCCTCGGCGCCGCCGGCGCCCAGGTGCTGCTGATCGAGGGCGAGGCCGGCATCGGCAAGAGCGCCCT
This sequence comes from Bacillota bacterium, assembly GCA_021792015.1. Taxonomy (GTDB): domain Bacteria; phylum Bacillota; class Sulfobacillia; order RBS10-35; family JAJYVM01; genus JAJYVM01. Next base: position 2,458 of record JAJYVM010000386.1, read on the forward strand.
GGCCTCCGCGGCGGTCGCCGCGGCCCGTGACCGCGGCATGCGCGTGGTGGCGGCCCGCGCCGACGAACTGGCCGGCCGCCGCTCGCTGGGGCTGGTCACGGATGCCCTCGGCGGGCTCGGCATGGCCGGCTGGCGCCGCACCGCCGCGACTTACGCGGGCAGGGATCCCACGGAGCCCCTGGCCCTGGGCGGCGCCATGGGGGCCGACGCCGAGTTCGCGGCCTCGGAGGCGGCCATCGACGCCCTGGACGGCCTCTGCGCGAGCGGACCCGTCGCACTCGTGCTGGAGGACCTGCACTGGGCGGATCGGTCCTCGCTCTATGTGCTGCGCCGCCTGGTCCGCCATACCGGTGACCTCCCGCTCGCCGTCCTCGGCACGATGCGCCCGCTCCCGCGCCCGCCCGAGCTCGCCGTCCTGCTGGCGGACCTTGGCCCGGAGCGGCGCCTCGACCTCCGCGGCCTCGACCCGGACGCCGTCGCGCGCCTTCTGGCCGGCGCCGTGGGCGGCCGCCCGGGTCCCCACCTGCGCGCCCAGGCGGACACGGCCGGCGGCAACCCCCTCTTCCTGCTGGAGATGATCGACGCCCTGCGCGCGGAGCGGGCCCTGCGCCCGATTCAGGGCGGGGCGGAGGTGGACATCGACAGCGCCTCGCCGCCGCCCTCGCTGCGCCTGACGGTGCTCCACCGGCTGAGCTTCCTCCCGGCCGACACCCTCCACGTGCTGAGCCTGGCCGCCGTCCTCGGCGCCCGCTTTCGCCCCGGCCACCTTGCGGCCTTGGCCAACCGCTCCATCGGCGACCTGGTGGGGCCGCTCCGCGCCGCCCTGGCCGCCGGCCTGCTGACGGACGACGGCGGCGAGCTGGCCTTCCGCCACGAGCTGGTGCGCGACGCCCTCTACGGCGACCTGCCCCTGGGCCTGCGCGCGGACCTGCACCGGGAGGCCGCCCGCGTCCTGGGCCGGACCGGCGCCCCGGCCGGGGTCGTGGCCGAGCACCTGCTGCGCGGCGCCGAGCCGGGGGACGAGGAGGCCGTCGCCGAGCTGCAGCGCCTGGCCCGCCAGATGGCCGACTCGATGCCGTCCACCGCCGTCGAGCTGCTGGAGCGCGCCTCGGCGCTGGCCGGCCCCCGCAGCCCCAGGGCCCCGGAGCTGCTGGCCGATCTGGCGGTGGCCCTGCTCTGGTCGGGCCGCGCCGAGGCGGGGGAGGCCGCCTGCCGCCAGGCGCTCCTGCGTCTGCCGGACTCGGCGCAGCGCGTGCCCCTGCGGCAGTGCCTGGTCGAGTCGCTCCTGCACCGGGGCCAGGCCGCCGCCATCGTGGTCGAGGTCGAGGCCGCCCTGGGGGAGCCCGCCCTGGACCCCCGCACGCGCGCCCGCCTGGAGGGGCTGGCCGCCAACGCCCGGCTCTTCCTTGGCGACATCGCGGCCGCCCAGGCGCAGGCGGACGGCGCCGAGGCCGCCGGCCGCTCCCTCGGCGATGTGGCCGCCGTCGTGCGCGCTCACGTCGTCCAGGCC
>JAJYVM010000387.1 GCA_021792015.1 Bacillota bacterium
ATCGGTCAGCCTGGTCTCGGCGCACTCTCACCTCATTGTGGCAGGTAGGGTATGGCGAGACCCGCGACGGAGCTCTCTGGCAGCCATGAGACGCTTTTGAGACGCCCCTGCTGTCAGACTACCGTCGGGGGGGTCGGCGGCCAAGCGGGGAGGCGAATGACTGCCGCCGAGACTCCGTCCGCCGACCCGACGGAAAGGGGGTGAGCGATGATGGCGGCATCCCTGACGCAGGAGGACATCGGGCAGGCGAACCCGGACAAGGGCAAGACGAAGACCATTGTGGCGCTGGTGCTGGCAGGAGCCTTGGCCACGGGCCTGCTGGGTACGGTGGCCCTGTCGGCGCTGGCTCAGGCCGGCACGTCGACGCACGCGGTGATGACGGCCGAGTTCATGCACGCGCAGGACAACGCGGGCTAGCTGCCTCGGTCGGATGGCGCGGGAGCAGGGGTCGGGCCGCCAGGGCCGGGCCCCCCTCCCGCCTGCTTGAACTGCACGTAGGTATGCTCGCGACGCAGGGCTTGCACAAACTGCTCCCGGTTCGCAAAGCCGATCGCCATGGCGTACATGGCCGCGTCCTCCGGCGCGGGAGAGCCCTGGCGCGCGAAGTACCAGGCCAGCAGGGTCTGCTCCGCCACGGCTGTCCCGTATCCGCCGGCGTTCGGAACTCCGTTGTCGCGCAGCACCTTCGCCTTGTCCGCAGCCCTGGCCAGCAGGCGGGCATGATCGCCGGTGATGCGCAGCACCTCCGTGAGGTGGCGCGCAACGTCCGCCTCCATCGCCCGGGCGGCGCCCGCCACCTGCGCCTCGCGCCACATGAGATCGCGGAAGCCCGCTTCATCGAGGCCGTTGCGCCGCAGCCACTGCTGCAGAGGCCCCTCTCCCTCCGCCAGGCCGTGGGCCTGGCGGAAGGCGACGACGCACGCCCGCACCGTGTCGGGGGCCGGCTCCAGGCCGCGGCGTTCCGCCTCCGCCAGCAGCAGATGACGCAGCAGTGCCGCCTGCCGAGCCTGGACGAAGGTGGTCCCCTCGAGGCGCGCCTCCTCGAGCACGGAGTCGGCGGTCAGGGACGTCGGACCGTCGACGGCTGCCGCGGCCACCGAAGCGCGCAGCCGCTCCCAGTACACCGTTTGCGACATGCGGAACGGAAGCGCGGGCGGACGGCGCCGCCCCTCGGCCAGGTCGGCGCGCATGAGCCGCAACATGGCGGTGGCGTCCTGCCGCTTCTGGTCGACCCGGCCCGCCGGCAGCCAGGCGCGCAGGGCTCCCAGTTGCCCCTCCGGCAGGCCCGCAGCGGCTCCAAGACGCAAGACCTCCGCGTAGTCTCGCCTGGGGTAGTGGAGGTTCTTAGCGAAGCGCTCGAGGGCGGCCCGCACGGAGGAGCGGATGACACCGGCTTCCTCGGCCCGCTGCAGCGTGCGGCGGATATTCACCATGGGCTCGCTGAGGTGGCGGTAGCCGATCTCGGCGGGGCCATGGGTCACCGCGACCTCGTCGTCATCCTCCAGAACGCCGTCGCGGAATGCCTCGAAGACCCAGCCCACCCCGACCATGCCGAAGGGATACAGCTCCGCGGCCCGCAGCGCGCCCATGCTGGCCGCGCCGTACACCGCCACGCCCTGGCTGAGAGCCCAGAGGATCTCTTTGTGCCAGACGGAGGGTACGTTCTCGAAGTAGCCGTCGACGAGGCCGATGGCAGCCGGCCGGGAGGCGGCGGCGCGGTAGATGTCGCCTTGGGCCGCGGGCGGCAGGCAAATGGCCGCCAGCTCGCCGGCTGCCTCCTTCGGCGTCAAGCTCGGGCCGAGAAACAGGTAGACGTCGCTCATCCGGTCATCCCCCGCAGGCGCTGGACGCGCTCGCCCGCCGCGTAGGCGCTGCCGACCTGACGGGCCTCCAGGCCGGGAATCACGACCCGGGCGACGGGAATGCCGAACTCGGGGCGCGTCAGGTCGACGACCACCACCTGCTCGATGCCGACCGCACGCAGGCGGCCGAGCTCCCATGCGACGTCAGCGTCGAAGGTGTCCGCTTCCCGGTGCGGTACCGCGGCGAAGGGCCGCGCCCCGCCCGGCGTCGCCAGCACGGCGCTGTAATGGTCAAGGACCTCGGGCGAGAGCGAGCGCTCGTAGTGAGCCCGGTCGATGTCGTCGCGCGCCCCGCTGATGGCGGTCAGGCGGCTCTGGGCCGCCTCGGTCAGGGCCCGCAGCAGGGCGATGCCGCGATCGGGATGGCAACCGGCGCCACCGGCGCCATACATGGGATGCATGGGGTCCGCGTCCTGGTCGGAGATGACGCAGGTGAAGCAGGCGATGCCCACATCGCTGGTGACATCCCAGGCCGCCACGCTCACGCCCGCCTGCGCGAACATCTCCAGGACTCGCCGGCAGCGGGGGTCGCTCACGCTGCCGAGATCCAGCCGTGCGTTCTCACCTTCGGAGCGGCTCTGCAGTTCCCACAGCCGGGTGGCGTCGCGCTCCACGGCCTCGCAGATGGCGTGGCTGACCGCCTCGAGCAGGTTGTTACCGGATGCGAGGCCGTTGGAGGAGGCGGGAAAACAGGCCACGGGAATGGGCGAGGGCCGGGTGAAATCGACGCTGACCATCTCGAACGGGACCCAAGTGGGTGCGGCCTCCAGCAGGTCGAAGCCCTCGACCCAGAGCACCGGCAGGTGCTGCGGAGCGCCCACCGACACGCGGCGCGGCAGGCGGGCGATGTCGGCCAGGCGCAGGCGGGTGCACAGGTCGGCATACGTGCCGAGGCGCAGGGGCAGGTCGATCTGCTCGGCGTGGTAGGCTTCGATCGTCTCCATGAGGGCCGAGGCCTTGGCCGCGGCCAGGTCGATGCCCTTGCCCTGGGCGACGGCCAGGGAGCGGGAGTTCGGCCGGCACGCCATCACGACCGGGATGCCGATCCGGTCGAGGCCGGTGACGTTGGCCAGGCGGGTGATGCCCATGGCGGCCGCGTGCGGCAGGACACGGGTCAGCGTCGCCTCCGGCGCCATGCTGCGGTGGGTGCCGTCGCGGTAGCCCTTGGGGACCGGCCGCTGTCCGCCCCCGTACAGCCAATCGGGCAGCGTGGGCCTCATCGGCCGGCTGGACGGGCCGGACGCCGCGCCCCGGCGAGGGCGGTCCGCCCCGCCGGGCGACGTGTGCGCCCGCCTGAGGCGCCAACTCGTGTCCAGGCACGCTGGGAGCGGTCCCGCTCCCCCGCCTCGCCCAGGGCGCGCCCGCATGGATCCCCCACCCCGACCGCCTCCCGCTGGCATCGGTGCCGCTCGGCTGCAGTCTACACGGGCAGGCGTCTCAAAAGCGTCTCAAAGCTGTCAGACCGTTCCCAGACATGGTGCGCCCGAAGGCAGGCTCAGGATCGTCGGCTTCCGCCCAGGCTGTCGCCCTCCCCGGCCTTCCCGAGCAACGGCGTGCAGTCGGCCGGCCGCGGTACGGACACGGCCCGCCCGTGGACCCAGGCAGGTGCCGGTCCGCCTGGGCCAGCCGGTAGTCGGCAAGCCGGGCGAACCGTGACCGCGGTGCGCGCTGCGCTGCAACTCGACGGCTGGGGAAGGCACGCGATCGGGCCTCCTGCCGCAAACGCGGCGGGCTTGGGGCCAGGCGGGCGCATCCCTTCGGCCGGGTCCTGCCTGACGAACCGCTGACCGCCTCAGTGTGGGCGCCGACATGGCGTGTCGCGAGTTGCCAGGATTACGTGTCAGCCTTCCACGCACCGGTGCCGACCCTGGTCGCCGAGCCTCCGGCGCCACCCTGCGGAGGCGGCTGACGGCCATCAAGTGGCCGCCAGGCATGAGACCAGCCTACGGCGGCGCCCCTCGGCAACCACGGCTTCGCGAGTCGGCACGCACCCCTGTGGACGGCGACACCCAATGTCAGCAACGCCCCCGTCGATCGCGACCCGCTATAGGGCCGCCAGGGGCATGACGCTGACCAGGCGGCGCCAGGGCGAG